>JABSQK010000139.1 GCA_013215875.1 Lentisphaeria bacterium | reverse complement strand
GCATAGGAGACCCTTTCGATTGCTTCTAAAAGGTAGTCGGGAAGATCAAGTGATTTAAATGACATGGAAACCTGTGGTTAATAGTTGTCTTGTTAGAGTAGATCCAAAAAGTTTTTCATAACTGCCATGCCATCTGGCGTGAGCACCGATTCGGGGTGAAATTGAATGCCGTGGGTACAATGCTCTTTGTGTTGCACGCCCATGATTTCGCCATCATCCGATTCGGCGGTAATGTGTAAACAATCCGGCATCGAGTCCTGTTCACCCACCAGCGAATGATAACGCCCAACTTCAAATGGCGATGGAAGATCCTTGAACATCCCGGTGTTTTGATGCGTCACGGGTGAGGTCTTTCCATGCATAATGGTTTTTGCATGAATGATTGTTCCGCCAAAGGCACGAATGATTGACTGATGCCCTAGGCAAACACCAAGCACTGGAATTTTTCCGGAAAAATGCTGTATCGCTTCCACACTGATGCCTGCTTGATCGGGGCTGCAGGGGCCGGGTGAAATGATTAAAGCAGTGGGATTTTTCTCAGCCAATTCATCGACGGTGATTTTATCATTTCGAAATACATCCATTTCGGCGCCAAGTTTACCCATTTCCTGAACCAGGTTGTAGGTGAACGAATCGTAGTTATCAATCATGATGATCATTAGTTATCCTCCAGGCGCAAATTGTTTTCTGCAAGTTGTATGGCTTGACGCATGCCGCGCGATTTATGGCGGGTCTCTTCATATTCTTTTTCAGGCACACTATCGAAAACAATGCCAGCACCGGCAGTGACTGTGGCAGTTTGTCCATCCATCACCACCGTGCGAATGGTAATAGCAAGATCCATAATGCGCGCACCATAGCCTATATACCCAAGCGCACCTCCATATGGGCCACGTGAATCGGACTCGAGCTCGTTGATAATTTCCATGGCACGTACTTTAGGAGCACCAGATAAGGTACCGGCAGGAAAGGTTGCCTTAAATACATCAATCGCATCTAAATTATCGCGTACCTTGCCAACCACATCACTCACGATATGCATAACATGGCTGTACTTCTCGATGATCATATATTCATTTACTTTTACTGAACCAATCTCACTGATGCGGCCGAGATCATTACGGGCTAAATCAACCAGCATGACATGCTCAGCAATTTCCTTTGGATCATTTAATAATTCTTCTGCTAGTGCCTCGTCTTCTTCTTCTGTCTTACCGCGCGGGCGTGTCCCTGCTATGGGGCGAACGCTGGCAATGTCCTTACTCACGCGCACCATGACTTCCGGGCTTGAGCCGGCAATGACACGGCCATCGGCAAAGTCCAGATAATAGAGGTAAGGGGAGGGGTTTATGTGTCGAAGTGCCCGATATACATTTAGTGGGTCGGCGCTAGTTTGGGTTGAGAAATGTTGGGCTAATACAACTTGAATGATATCACCATCCCTAATGTACTCTTTCGCCTTATTAACAATCTCTTCATATGTTTCTTTCGACATATTCGATTTCATTTCGAGCGTTTTTTCTTTTGCCGGTTCTATCGCTGGCAAGCGTTGTTCAGTAAGCATCTCCTGCATTTTATCCAGGCTTGTCAGGGCATCGTTATATGCTGCATCGATGGAATTGTAATCGGTCGGGTGGCTGCAATAGATGAGCTTTACTGTATGGGTAAGATTATCAAATATGGCTAATTGATCTGCCATGAAAAAACAGGCATCCGGAAATGATGAGTTATTTTCTTTTACCTCGCCACAGCGCTCAAAGAAACGTACGGATTCAAAACTGAAATAGCCTACTGCACCACCAAAAAAGCGTGGTATATCGTCTGCTTCGTATGGCTTAAAACGGTGCAGATAAGACTGCAATGCATCGACAGGATTTGACTCGGGTAAAATTTCTTTTTCGCCGTTATCAATTATTACCGCTCGCTCGTTTTCGATTTGAAAAGTTTTTGAAATATTGAAACCCAGTATGGAATAACGTCCCCATTGTTCACCGCCTTCGACACTTTCGAGTAAAAAGGACGGACCATAGTGGCGCAGCTTTTCCACCAGACGAATCGGGGTCTCATCATCCGCAATGATTTCCCGGACAAAGGGAATGACATTGTAATCTACAGATAATTTCTGATATGCTTCTTTGCTTAACATGATTTTCCAAGACTTAAAATTGAGGCTATACAATAGGCGAAAGACGCAGGCATAAAAGCAATCTTTCAATTAATCAAGACAAGTGCAATACCAAGGGCATTGTTACAAAGGCACCTGGTATACTTGCCTTCTTCTGGCAGAAACCTATACTAACTGATAATTGATTATCAATAACAAAGAAAAATGAAAAAAAATATTATACTATTTAGTGTCTTTTGCGTCTGTTTATTTGCGGATCCTATACCAGTGATTGTCAGCATTCCGCCTCAGAAGTGGTTAGTTGAGCAGATAGGTGGGAAGCATGTATCGGTAAACGCTTTAGTGAGCAAAGGTGATAATCCAGTTTCATTTGAGCCCCGTCCCAGTGCAGTGAAGAAAGTTAAAGAAGCGAAACTTTATTTTACAATTTCAGTACCATTCGAGAAACTTTGGCTCGGCAAACTTAAAAAACTCAATAAAAATATAGAACTGGTAGCCTGCGATGAGGGAGTAAAAAAAATCGATCTTTCCCACAGCCATGATGGTCACGGGCATAATCATTCAAAAGATCCGCATATATGGCTTTCCATTAAGGAATTAAAAATAATATGCAAAACCATAAAAACTGCCCTGGCAAAACATGATGGAAAAAATGCAGCGGATTACGAACAAAATTATACCGCCCTTGTGAAGCGATTCGAAGCGCTTGATAAAACCATTGGAAAATCGTTGGCAGATTTGAATGAGCGCAGCTTAATGGTTTACCACCCGAGTTGGAGTTATTTTTTCCGCGATTATAAGCTTGAGCAGATAGCCATCGAATCCGAAAACAAGGAACCCTCTCTGCGCGAATTGAAGGAACTGATAAAAGAAGCAAAAGAGCACAGGGTAGGGGTAATTCTGGTTCAAAAGCAATTCCCTCAGCGGGCCGCGAAGCGCATTGCTGAGTCTATTTCAGCAAAAATTATTGTCACAGATCCGCTGGAAGAAGATATCGAAAAAAACTTACGTAATTTTTGCAAACAGCTAACTGAGAATATGAAATGAATCCCATCATAAATATTGAAAATCTTCAGTTTAGTTACGATGTGAATGAACCTGTCTTGCGCAATGCCAATCTGAAAATGGAAGCAAATAGTTTTATGTCGGTGATTGGTCCGAATGGCGGCGGGAAAAGTACATTGCTCAAATTGATCCTGGGATTATTGACACCACAGGGCGGAGAGATATCAGTCCTCGATAAATCACCTGCTAAAGCAGCAAGAGATATTGGCTATGTGCCACAGAATACCAATATCAATAAAAACTTTCCAATCCAGGTTCTTGATGTGGTCATCAGTGGTGCGATGAGCCCCTGGCAAATGAGTCCTGCGAAAGAAGATGTCGAGAAAGCCCATGACTTATTAAAGAAACTGGAGATCGACCAATTTGCTAAACGGCGTATTGGTGAATTATCCGGCGGGCAGCGCCAGCGGGTGATGATTGCCCGGGCTTTAGTCTCTGACCCAGAGCTCCTATTGCTCGATGAACCTACCGCAAATATTGATGCTCATGGCGAACATACACTTTTTGAGTTGCTCGAATCTATGACAGAAGAGCGTGGAGTTGTTATGGTAAGCCATGATGTGGGCATTGTCTTGCAAATGACAGATGCTACAGTCGCCTGTGTAAATAAGGATATTCATCTGCATAAAACCAGTGAAATCAGCCGTGAAGTGATTGAAGAAATCTACGGGCATCCGATAAATATGCTGGCACACCATCATCATGATTGTGGCGAGGAGCACTGATGCTTTTTCTGAACGAACTTTTAGATGAATTGCAAAGTGGTGATTATTTCCTGCTCTATGTGCTTGTGTCCGCCATTGCCATCTCAGTAATCTTTGCAATCATCGGTACCATTGTTAGTATGAATAAGCTGGTCTTCATTGCAGGTGGAGTTTCACATGCATCCTTTGGTGGTGTGGGTATCGGTTTTCTTTTGGCTTATCACTTTGGTTGGAAAAACTTCATTGATTATTCTGGTCCAATTTATTCCGCATTGGTTTTTGCCATGTTTGTCGCAACAGTCATCTATTTTTTAACCCGTCATCAAAAGCGCTACAGCGATGCTGTTATCGGTGCCATGTGGGCATTGGGTATGGCCATTGGAGTGATTTGCATCGAGCGAGTTCCGGGTCTAAAAATATCCATAGAGTCCTATCTCTTTGGCAGCATCCTGTATGTCAACAGTCTCGATACGATCATTTTGTGCATACTGGCTGTTATTCTAAGCATCCTTTTCTTTGTATTTTATAAAACCATTCTCAGTATGTCCTATGATGAAGAGTTTGCATCGATTCGCGGCATTCCTGTAAACCTTTTATATTTCATCACTCTGCAATTTATTTCCATCGCGATTGTATTGTCAATAAACTTCATTGGTATCATACTGGTCATTGCACTGCTGACCATGGCACCGTATATCATGGAGCGTTTTTTGCATTCGATGAAACAGATTGTCATGGGTGCAATCGTCCTGAATCTGATCTTCTGCATTTGCGGTCTCGCAATTGCGTATCAATTCGATATGAATACTGGCCCGTGCATCGTTGTCTTCGCAGCGATCATATTTTTCATTAGCATCAGCGCCCAAAAAGTTCTCAAAAAAGCCTAGTCCCTCCGGTCTTTTTTCCACTCCAAAAAAAATATTTTTTCCATGTGAAAGAATAAAACATCGCGGGCGTTCTCATCTTCTAATCTGTTTTCAGACGGTGTGATACCGATGGCATCTTATAGATTTGCTTTCTGTATTTCACGGCCGGTTATTGCTGAAGACAGCAGTGCTGACTGTAATCAGTAAACGTACTTAGTAGCTCAGAGGTAAGAGCAATCGACTGATACTCGATTTGTCGCAGGTTCAATTCCTGCTTAAGTAACCGTCATGGTTAAAATGGCAAATACAGGTTCGAATCCTGTTGGGTTGGCGAAAGCCAGTTCTCCAGCTTCGCGAGAAGCATCTAAAATAACCGGCCGGAATTTACTGTGGGACGTGCTGTATTTCCTTCACTGCAATGCAGGGCAGGGAATCCCGATTTATCGGTGAACATTGCGTGAGACCTGTACGAGAGGGATACCGCAGTCGATGATTTATCATCGTGATTCTATTTTGCAGAGTATCGCATTGTGAAATTATGGAGATGAAGCCTCGGCTGCTTAACTCAAGTCCGTTTCATAATTTGGGTACTGTGCTGTAGTAGATTCCGAAAGGTTCAATTTTGAATTTTAAGGTCCCGGGTTGGGACATGAATTAACGAGAAACAAAAACAAGAATAGAAGGAGGTGAGTTTATCTAATGATTAAGCGATACCATATTAACTACAATGAACGTGGAGTGAAAATTGTAAACGGCGAAGTAAAACGACTGTTAGGGCCAGGAACACATTGGCTTATTGGGAGTCGTATTCGAGTAATGAAACTCAGTTTACGACAAATTATTCTGCATGGCGAAATAATTGAGGACATGGCAAATAGCCAATTGGGTCTAGATGAACTTAGCTACCTGGATATTCCCGACACACAGCGGGCTTTAATTTGGGTAAGCGGACGTCTTCATCAGATACTCGAACCCGGCCAATATGCCTACTGGACACAAATCCACCGCCTGCGCGTGGAACTGGTAGATATTAGCCAGGGGCTATTTGAACATGAAGATCTGCAGACTATTATGCGTTCTCCGCAAAGTACATCTCAGCTCACAGAACTGCCTGTAGTTGAAGGGCATGTGGCAATGGTATACAAGCATGGGAAAATCATAAAAGTACTAGAAGCGGGAACTTATGCCTACTGGAATAAAAGTGGGATTAAGTCTCTGCAAATAGAACTGCGTGAGCAAATGCTTGATGTTTCGGGACAGGAAATAATCAGTGCAGACAAAGTGTCGCTACGGATAAATGCCATCCTGTCTTATCGTGTGAACGATCCACTGAAAGCCGTATCTACGGTGCAGGATTTTGTACAGACACTTTACCGTGATGTACAAATGGCACTACGTTCAATTGTAGGGACGTTGGAACTTGATCAATTACTGGCAAGCAAAACTGCCCTGGCTGAACAGCTCATGGACAGTACTGCTGAAAAAGCCAAGACTATGGGTCTACTGATCACTCGCATTGGAGTGAAGGACATTATTCTCCCTGGAGAAATGAAAACACTTCTAAACCAGGTGACAGAAGCCCGTAAGGCTGCGGAAGCAGCAGTGATTAAACGTCGTGAAGAAACTGCAGAAATGCGGTCTCAGGCCAATACTGCAAAGTTCCTTGAGGACAACCCTATGCTGCTAAAGCTGAAGGAAATGGAAATCATGGACAAGGTTGCGGAAAAGGCCAGCCTGACAATTGTCACTGGTGAAAAATCTGTGATTGAACATATATCACATTTAATATAAATACGAACAGTCCTTTCGTTATGCGGAAGGGCTGTTTATTTATTAAGGTTTTTAAAAATAAATTGATTATCTTTAATGAAAAAAGGAAAGAGATATAAAAGTATTTTTAGATAAATGAATAAATTTATTAGGCCAAGAATTGGACCTAGAACAAATAAAATATAATGATTAAATGCACCGAATTGAGATACAATTAAGATTATAAATAGGCTGAAACTCAATTGAAATATTAAGAATGTTAGTATAACGAGCTGTAAACAAATTAAGACATGACCCAATCGAAAAAAGTTGATTATCTTTTCATCTTGAAGATTTTCGATTTGATATAAAGGCTTACTTAGAAAAAATTCACCCTTTTCCTGTCTTTCACTTTTTAACCATAAGAAGGGAATAATATTTTTAAATATAAACCCTGAAGCACTAACAGAAATAGGGTAAGCCAGCAGAAAGAATAACGAGAATTTTAATAATACAATATTGATAAAAAAAGGTGAAATCCCGATGCTGTAATGTATGGCAAGCTTTATGCCTGCCTGATATTTAATACGTAGGTCTTGTGTGAAAGCTTTGATGATGGTTCCTTTATATTATAAATTAACTGATTAATTAATTCTTGAAAGTAATTTACCTGATAGACCTGAATATTAAATTATGTTAATTTTGGCGGGTTGAATATATAATTATTCTCGACAGTTGTTTCAAAGAAAAATATGAGAAAATACAGAAAAAACATAATATTAAAAATTCCAGGTATACCTATACCAAGAACCAAAACAGGAATTGCTAACCACATACTTAATTGAACAATTGGTGCAAATAATGCTATGAAAATAAATCCGGCTATCATTAAAAATATAGAGATAATAAAAAATAAGATAAGAGATAGTACTATAGTAAAAATGACAATATTCCCCATGCGAAAATAATGGCTTGTCTTTTTTCCTTTGAAGTTTTCTAAACAATAAAAAAGCCTGCCTAAAAAAAACTTGTCATCATTTTTTCTTTCGCTTTTCAACCATAAGAAAGGGATCAATTTTAAGAATAAATATCCCGATGCGAAAGCAGATATTGGGTAGATTAAGAGAAATAGTATAGAAACATTTAACAAGATAAAATTAATAAGTATGGGAAACAGGGCGATGCTGTAATGTATGGCAAGCTTTAGGCCAGCAATATATTTTACTCGTTGTCTAATGAATGACAAACTTTTGTAGCACAAGCATACATGATTGATGAAACTTGCCATATTAAACCCCTTATTTGTATTAAGCTAACTGAATAACTGTTTTTGACAACTGTTCTCTAAAATGCGCCAGCTTTTATTCCACGTTGCTTGCTTGCATTTTTTGCTGCCGGAACTCATTTGCATAATATGAAAAATTTTAATGAAGCAAACAATTATTTGAACGGATTTATCAATAGCGGCATTAAACTTGGGCTTGATAATATACGCGAGCTTTGCGAAGCGATTGGAAATCCGCAAGAGCGTTTGCGCTGTATACATGTGGCCGGTACGAATGGCAAGGGGTCGATTTGTGCCATGATGGCTTCAATCTTAAAGGCACATGGCTATAAAGTGGGATTTTTCAGTTCGCCGCATCTTGTTTCAATCCGGGAACGTTTACGGATAAATGGCGCAGCAATCTCTGAGGCCGATTTCACTTCTTGTGTGACAGAGTTAGCAGAACGAGCGGCTGATTTTTTAAATTCAGGCAGTCCGCCAACATACTTTGAATTAATCACAGCAATGGGATTTTTACATTTTGAAAAGGAAGCCTACGATATTGCCATTATCGAAGTGGGCATGGGCGGACGGCTCGATTCATCAAATATTCTGAGCCCGGCTGCATCGGTAATCTCGAGTATCGATTTTGATCACACGGAAGCGCTTGGCAATACTCTGGAAGAAATAGCTTTTGAAAAAGCCGGTATTATCAAATCGTCTGCCCCAGTGATTAGCGGGGTGATTCAAGCGCAGGCAAAAGCAGTGATTCAAAAAACAGCCTGTGATAAGGGCTGTGATTATTATTCTTTGAATGATGATTTTAGTGTGCACAGTGAGAGTCCTGGCAGTGTCAGTATTCAAAGTTCTGTGATGCAGCGAACTCTCGATTTTAAGATGAGCGGCGATTATCAGCTCCGTAATCTGGCAGTGGCGATTCAAACATTGGATGCACTGGAAATCGCCCTGGATATAGAAAAGGTGAATCAGGCATTGGCGTCGTATTATTGGCCGGCACGGATGGACTTATTATCAGATGGTATCTTGCTTGATGCGGCACATAACCCGGCAGGCATTGCGAATATTGTAGATGAAATGCACGGTAAGAAATGGGCCTTACTTTTTGGTGCATTGAATAATAAGGACTGGCAGAGCATGCTGGAAGCTGTATTACCATACTGCGAAACCGTTTATCTCAGTTCATTTGATCACCCCAAGTGTGAGGATCCTGAAACTATCAAATCGTACATCTACGAAAATTATCATGAGATATCTGTTCAAATTTGTGAACTGGATGATACCTTAGTTGAATTGCGTGAAGCAAACAACAGTATTATCTTAGGGTCATTGTATTTAGCAGGTGAGGTTTTAAAACGATATTATGAAGGACCGATTCCAATTGAAATATCTTAGCATTATCTTTTTGCTCTTCAGTGCATCTGCGGCAGATAAGGCAGAACTGATTATTCGCCTTGAGAAGAATATTGCCTTAACAAAAGCGAAGATCATCAAATCTGATGAAAATCTAAAAAGTTTGCATTTTAGTATCATGCGTCAGCAGCGCAAGCTCGAAGTGGAGATTTATAAAAATCCCTTAATTAAAAAACTTGGAATAATTAATACTGCTGAAAAAGAAAAGAGCTTTTTTGAGCAGCGGCGGAAGATGCTTGAAAAGAATGAATATTTAGCTAGCCTCGACAAACAATTACTCATTGATCGCAAACGTATGGATAATTTACTCAATGCCAAAGCGTCAATCAAAGTATTGAATCAGCG
>JABSQK010000138.1 GCA_013215875.1 Lentisphaeria bacterium | reverse complement strand
CGCCAATCTAAATAATATAAATGCCCTTGCGGGTGTACCGATTAAAGTATTAGATCTGAGTGGCGTAAAAATAAAGACTATTTCTGCGCTTAGTGGGATGCCATTGGAAATACTTGACTTATCAGGAACACAGGTCGAAGACATCAGTCCATTGAAAGGCATGAAATTGACTAGCCTTAACTTATCCGGTACTGCAGTTAGCGATATTAGTGCGCTCAAAGAAATGCCTTTGGCTTATCTCAATTTGAAAGGGATTTCCGTGAGTGACATTAGCACGCTCAAAGCAATGCCTTTGAATCACCTAAATTTGGACGGCACCCCTGTAACAGATATCACGGCACTCAAAGAAATGAACTTTGAGCGCCTATATTTACCTGCAAATGTGGAAAACATAAGCGAACTCAAAGAAACCAAATTTAACTTCCTCTATCTACACAAAGATACAAAAAATATTGAATCGCTTCGCTCAGTTGACATACTCTTTATAAATGACATGCGGCCGGATCGATTCTGGAAAATCTATGACGAAACCGGGAAGATTCCACCAGCCGTATACTGATTTAATATTAATCCTTTGCTTTTATGTATTTGAAAAAGCACAGGTCATCACTTATTGTCCTAGATATTAAAATCTAAGGAGATACGCAATGAGTTTTGATCTAAATCCATTTATTGACTGGATAAAAAATACCTTTGAACCCCAAATGCGGGTAGATGGAAAAGCGGGTCGCTACGCCCGCAGTGTTGGCGATACCACCCTCGAACTTTATGGCGTTTCGGATATGGCTTGTGTGCTGCATGCCATCAATGCGCTCGATGTTTCCGCGGAAACCCACGCCAATTTTAAGGAAAGCTTTTACGAGCTTACGGAAGACAGCACTGGATTCATCAAGGAAGTGGATCAGACCCATTGTACAATGCACAATACTGCCTTTGCCCTCGGCGGTATGAATCTCCTCGGCATTCCAGCAAAAGTGCCTCTACATTTTGCCAAGGACTATGATACCAAAGAAAAGATGACCGCTTTCCTCGAGAGTGAAATCGATTGGGAAAATGTTGTTTATGGCGGCAGCCATGAAGGTGCTGGACTGGCCTCGGCCCTTACCCTGGTGCCAGGCACCGTCCCACAGCAATGGTTTCGCGATTATTTCGATTACCTCGATACAAAGTTCGATCCCAATAATGGCATGATGGGTATTAACAAACCTGCCGGCGGCGATACGGACCAAATCGGTGGTACATTCCATTACCATTTTCTTTACGAACACTACAACCGCCGTATGCCCTATGGCGCTGCATGTATCGACTCTGTGCTCGCCCAGCAATTGGACAATGGTGAATGGACAGAAACAAACCCCTGGTGGATGACGCTCGATGCTTTCTATCTTTTAACCAGATCCCTGCGCCATTCGCATCATCGTGCCGATGAAGTAACAGCTGCGATCCGCAAAACCGTCGCCATGTGTTATGAGCGAATCATGGATGAAGACCTGCGCGAAAAATATTTCGGTGGCCATTTCGCCGTGCATTCCCTCACCTGTTGTACAAACATTTTTGCAGAAGCACAAAACTTCCTCGGCAACAAGGAAATCATCAGCGAAAAACCACTACAACTCGTTCTGGATCGCAGACCGTTTATTTAAAAAACTACTTCTTGGCGATAAATAAAAAGCGAAAGAATTAAAAATTTCATAGGAGAAATAATGTCAGAAAACAAATCTGCCAGAAAACGCTGGAGACTTCTAATAGTAATAGTCTGCGTGCTTGCCTGCATCACTCCACTGACAGTTTTAATTTATCGCGTTTCAAAATTGCAAACTGCATTAAATCAGTTTAGAATCGATAATCCTAAAATTAGAGAATGGGATTATAAAATGATAGGAACTCGTCCGGGTCAAATTCCCGTGACTAGAGTTTTTACAATAGATGGAATCATTAAGCTAAGAAGGATGCTCTATCAAAATTTGAGCTTCAGCCTGGTTGAGCATGAGGTGTATAATCTTCGTGCTTTAAAAACGATGCCTTTAGAAAGGTTAAATTTAGAAGGGTGTCCAGTTAGTGATATCACCCCACTTGAAGGAATATCGCTAAAATACCTTTATTTGGGAGGTACAAAGGTTAGTGATATTAATGCACTAAAGGGAATGAAATTAATCGAATTAGATCTACGGGATTCCCAAGTTACTGATTATTCTGTTCTGGAAGGCATGCCTCTGGAAAGATTGCTTATAGATAATAATGCTCAAAATATTGAATTTCTTAGATCAATGAAAACCTTGCAAGTTCTTGGCTCTACAACAGTGGTTGATTTTTGGCAAAAATATGATGCGGAAAAGACAAAAAAGAAAAATCGGTATTGAGGTATTTTAATTCAAATATTAATACTTTCGCAACTCTAGGATTTCTCCTGTTTTATCGTATGCGGTCCAAAATTTCTCTATTCCCCAACCATTAATTATTCTCAATACTTTGTTTGATCGGAGGCATTCAATATCTGCATCCTTGCTTGCTGCTGGTAGTACCAAACTTTTACACGAAATTTCTTTAAGGGAACAAATTTTAATCTTAGTATCAGTTAAAGCAAGATTACCTATAGACATTCCTAATAGAGGACTTATATCATCTACTTTGGTGTATTGCAAAATAATGATTTCTAGAGGCATTCCCTTGAGTACGCCAATATCTCTGACAAGCGTATTTTTCAAATTTATTTCTGTCAGCTGCATTCCTTCCAGTGCACTTATATCTTTAACTTGGCAATTAATTAAATGAAGGGTATTAAGAGGCATTCCTCTAAGGGAACTGATATCGGTTACTTTGGTATTTGATAGCATCAATCTTTTCAATACTGCCCCCTTAAGAGCACTAATATCTATGACTGGAATATCCTTAAGGATCAATTCTAAATCACCCAAGTCTCCAAGAGTATAGAGATATGATAATCCACCAATTTTATCTAGATCCAGATTTTCTCTAGAATTGCCTGTTGTCAAAAATCCCTTTCCCCAATCGGAAAACTGCGGGTTGTCCTTTTTTAACTGCATAATTGCTAATTTTATTTTTCGGAAATGGTAAGCCTTGAGTATCATTGGCGAAGCACAGATCAGTACTAGTATGAGAATTACATACCATCGCCGAAATGCTAGTTTCAACGCACGAACTATTAGGTTGGATTTGTTAGTATTTTCGGTCATAGGCTTAGCATAGCATGTTATTGATCTAATGCGATTTTAGTTCTTGTCTAATTACTGTAGAATTATAGAGATATCTATTATTGAAGTTAGTCATTACATAATCAATGAAAGATCCTATGAGAAACCATGAGATGAAAGAATAAACTTAGCTCTATAAATTATCATTTTTACTTAGTTTGCATATTGTTAAGAAAATGAACTATTGAACGAAGAATGGAGTGAAAACCTTAATATGAACTATGTATACGTTGCAATCTTAATTGGTGTTTCTGTGATTGCAGGTTTTTTTTACTTCATGTCGCGGCGCCAGAAAATTGTCCGTAAGCTGATAGAAGAAAAAATACAGGGGCAGACAGTCATAATGCCCACAGAACATGTCATCTTTCGAGCGGTCGAATCTTCCGAGTATTCTCAAACAAGGGGAATGGGCTTTATCGCACTCACAGAGGAATTTCTGTATTTTGAATTGGTTCTGCTCAAATTGGAAATTACCGTGCCGACAAATAAACTTAAAGGTGCCGAGAGAGTTGGCCAATTGAAAGGGGTATCACCTGGCAGGAACATGTTGCTTATTAAGTTCACAAATGAAAAAGGTAAAGACGACTCCATGGCTATAAATGTGATAGATAAAGACCAATGGATAAAAGCGATCACAAAAGTTTCTAAGAAATAACAAAGCAGAGCTATCCCGCATTTGTCCAAATATTAGCATATTTAACCCACCCCTAACCGCTTGACGCTCTCCCGTTCATGTCGTACTGTGGTTTGGAATTGGCCAATTTTTGGTCTTGATACGACACTATATATTAAGGAGTAAACATGAGCAAAATAAAAGGCCCTGCTATCTTTCTAGCGCAGTTCATGAGGGATGAAGCTCCCTATGATTCTCTCGAAAACATTGGACCCTGGGTCGCCGGACTCGGCTACAAAGGCATACAAATTCCAGCCTGGGATCCTAGGGTGATCGACATCGATTTGGCCGCCGAATCCAAGGACTACTGCGACGACTATGCAGGCAAACTCAAGGAAATGGGTTTGGAAGTAACTGAGGTCGCCACCTATTTGGCAGGCCAGGTACTGGCTATTCACCCGGCATACGAAACCATGTTTGAAGGCTTTCATCCGCCCGGACTGAGTGGACAGGCCAGAACGGATTGGGCTACAGGCGAATTAAAAAAAGCGATTCTGGCATCGAAGAATTTTGGTTTGCGCAATGTGCCCACCCTCTCTGGTGGATTTGCCTGGCATATGGCCTACCCCTGGCCACAACGCCCCGCTGGGATTATTGAAGAGTCTTTCAAAGAACTGGCCAAGCGCTGGCTACCGCTCCTGGATTTGGCCCATGACAATGGCTGTGTCTTCGGCTATGAACTTCATCCGGGGTCGGATGTATACGACGGAGCAACATTCGAGATGTTCCTCGATGCCACGAACGACCACCCGGCTGTATGTGTAAATTACGATCCATCCCACTTTCTCCTGCAACAACTCGACTACCTGCATTTTATTCAATTATACGGTGAGCGCATATCCGGCTTTCATGTCAAAGATGCTGAGTTCAATCCAGACGGACGTGTGGGTGTCTATGGCGGTTACCAATCCTGGGCAGGCCGTGCCGGTCGATTCAGATCTCTCGGCGATGGACAGGTTGATTTTAGCCGGGTCTTCACCCTTATGGCGGAATCAGGTTATGAAGGTTGGGCTGTGCTGGAATGGGAGTGCGCCGTCAAGAGCCCTGAACAGGGCGCTGCGGAAGGTGCACCATTTATTGCTCGACATCTCATTGAAACCACGGACGTGGCATTCGATGATTTTGCCGGCGGCGATAGCGATGCAGAAACTAACAGAAAAATCCTTGGGCTGAGCTAACAGCACCAGAAAATACGAAGGGAATACACGATGGATTCATGGAAACGTAAACTTAGAATGGGTATGGTAGGCGGCGGCGAAGGTGCCTTTATCGGCGGTGTACATCGCATAGTTGCCGAACTCGACCAACAAATAGAACTCGTCGCAGGATGCTTTGGACGAGATCCAGAAAATACAAAACGTACGGGACAACAACTCTACCTCGATTCGCAACGCTGTTACGATACCTATCAAATTATGGCGGAGCAGGAAGCAAATCTGCCAGAAGATGAGCGCATCGATTTTGTTACCATAGTCACACCCAACCACCTGCATTTCGACATCGCAAAAACATTTCTTGAAGCCGGCATCCATGTGGTCTGCGACAAGCCCATGACCTTCGATCTTGAGGAAGCGGAAGCGCTTGCGAAAATTGTTGAAGAGACAGGTCTGGTATTTGCCTTGACGCACAACTATACCGGACACCCGATGATTCGCGAAGCCCGCCACCTGTTCAAATCGGGCCAGCTTGGGACTGTTCGCAAAGTCATCGTGGAATACCTGCAGGACTTTCTAATGGTCTCGCACGAAAAGCTTGGCCAGAAACAGGCGGAGTGGCGCGTCGATCCAAAACAATCTGGAATCGGTGGTACCCTTGGCGATGTTGGCACGCACTGTCTAAATCTCATGGAGTATGTCACCGGCGATCCTGTCACCGAACTCTGTGCAGATCACAGCACCTTTCTGCCAGACCGAACTCTGGACGAGGATGTTAACTGTCTGCTGCGATTCGACGGCGGCGGCAAAGGTGTATTAACCATCAGTCAGATCGCCACCGGTGAAGAGAACGGATTGAAACTACGCGTCTATGGCTCTGAAGGTGCGATTCTCTGGGCCCAGGAAAACCCGAATTATCTTGAGGTTTATAAGTATGGCGAACCAAGACAGACGTTGACCCGCGGCCAGGGATACCTCAGCGAACATGCACAAAGCTCAACACGAATTCCGACAGGTCATCCAGAAGGCTATCTCGAAGCATTTGCGGCGATCTATTGTGGTATAGCAGAAGCATTGCGACGCGCGATTGATGGCGACCCCATGAAAACAGAAGACTACGATTTTCCCACGGTGTATGACGGGCTGCGCGGCATGCAATTTATAACCAAGGCCGTTGAGTCAAGCCACAGCGGCGCTACCTGGGTTTCCATGTAGTGGATTCAAACGGAAAGTTCGCCCTGGTTACTGGCGCCAGTAAAGGCGTTGGACGTGGTGTGGCCATTGGCCTCGCCGAAGCAGGCTGGTCAGTCGGTATCAATTATTTCCACGATAAACAAGGTGCCGAAGAAACTGTATCACACATCAACGACGCCGGAGGCAAAGCCTGGATCCTGCAAGCGGATGTCGGTGACGGCGAAGAAGTAGCTGGCATGTTTAGCACTTTTATGGAACACGCGGGCCGTCTTGATCTACTAGTAAATAACGCCGGAGTTCAAACCTGGGCCCCACTACTCGAACTTGAAGAGGCCGACTGGGATCGCACCATACGCACCAATTTAAAGGGAACATTTTTGTGTACGCAACAGGCCGGACGTCTGATGAAAGATGCGGAAGGCGGCGTCATTATCAACATCGGGTCGGGTGCCAACAAAGCGCCGTTCCCAAGTTTGATTGACTACTGCGCTTCCAAGGGTGGCATTGAAACGTTTACTGTTGCCGCCGCAGTCGAACTCGGCCCATACGGCATACGCGTCAATTGTGTTGCCCCGGGTTGCATAGAAATTGAACGGACCAAAAAGGAATCTCCGGATTACGAAAAAACATGGAGTCCAATCACACCCCTGCGCCGCATCGGGCATGCAAAAGATGTCGCAAAGGCCGTAAATTTTCTCGCCAGCGATGATGCTGATTTCATTGCCGGTCAAACACTATACGTAGATGGCGCCATGTGGTCACAAGCACCATGGCCCTATGACAAATAATTAAACCAAGGATAAAAAATGATCAATCAACTTAAGCGTAAACTAAATGACGGTAAGGTCGTGGTGGGTAGCTTCGTCTATGTCCCTTCGTCAAAACTAACTGAAATAATCAGCATGTGCGGCTTCGACTTTGTCGTCATCGATATGGAACTTGGTCCGGTTGATATGGGCATTGGTGAAGACATGATCCGTGCCGCAGAACTGGCCGACGTCACACCCATCGTCAGGGTCTCTCACAATACCCGCCATCTCATCATGCGCGCTTT
>JABSQK010000137.1 GCA_013215875.1 Lentisphaeria bacterium | reverse complement strand
TGATACCCGTTCAATTGTCAAAGACGACTGTTTTTTAGCGCTTAGTGGTGACAATTATGACGGGCATAATTTTGCCGAGCAGGCTTTGGAAGCTGGTGCGTCAGCACTCATCGTGGAGCGTATACTTCCCTTTGACTGTCCGCAACTGGTCGTAGAATCCACACTCACAGCGTATCACCAAATCGCCAACAGATATCGTGCGAAACAAACGGTGCCCTTTATTGCGATTACCGGCAGTAGTGGAAAAACGAGTAGCAAAGAAATCATTGCTGCTGTTTTAAAAGAAGCTTGCGACTCCATCTTGTTAACAGAAGCAAATACCAACAATCAAATTGGTGTGCCACAAAATATTTTACGATTTAATAATCACGATGCGGCAATTCTAGAATGTGGCACGAACTATTCTGGTGAGATAGATATCCTCAGCAAAACTGTTGAACCTGACATTGCAGTCGTGACAAATGTCGGGCCGGTACACCTCGAAGGCTTCGGTACGGTAGAAGGAGTTGCAGAAGAAAAATCCAGTTTATACAATCATCTCAAGGCTGATGGTCTGGCGATTTGTAATGAAACACTACTTGACTATGCCATCTTTCGTGAGCGCCTTAAAGGCAGGCACTATAAGACGATTGGTTTTTCAGACCACGCAGACTTTCGAGTCGACTACCATGGTGGCGACCTAGAAAGCAGCAGTTTTACTGTGCACTATGGTGACCAGAAACTGACTATCGAATGGAATTTGCGCGGGGCCCACATGGCATTGAATGCTGCTGCTGCAATTGCCATAGCAGACCATTTAGGCATCGAAAAAAGCACCGTCATTAAAGGACTTTCCAAGTGCGAGTTACCGGGTATGCGAATGAAAATTTTGCGATTGGATCAGGTCTGGGTGAATGATGCTTACAATGCAAATCCGGATAGCATGAAAGCACTGATTGACTGGCTTGCTGAAATTGATATTGATCATGGAAAATTAATTATTGTATTGGGCGACATGCTTGAAATGGGTGAACACGGGCCAGTGCATCATCAGGAAATTGTTGATTATGTAAACCGAAAACTTCCAAAAGCCACAGCCCTCTTTTTTGGTCCCGTAATGTGCGGTGTTACGGAATCGGGATATGCCGACATAGATGAATTAAAAGCACGGCTTAAAAATGAGATTTGTGCTGATTCGATTATTGCAATAAAAGGCTCGCGTGGTATGAGACTGGAGCGTTTGATTCCAAAAGAGTTATCTTGAACAGGCCTTGGGCTTGGGTGAGAAATCGATTTGTATAAATTTTCTACAGCGTTTAATTTAAAAATTCACTAGACAATGCTATCAGTTTTCTGTATGCAATTGACAGGTCTGTCATTTCCAGTAATTCTTGTTTGTGTTGGCTGTTGATCGGGCTGTAATAGATCAGATTCATAAACTTTGCTTCATATGATAGTCCCGATACATAGTCAACCAGGTCTTGGTTTGTATCGCCCAATTTTTTAACAAATTTATTTAGCTCAAGTATCATTTCATCTGTAAATTCACATGTATCAATTTTTCTGCTTTGAATCGAAACTTGGCGGTAAAGCTCCGGACTTTGCACTTCTGTCATGGTGACAGATTCCAAGCCCTCAATAATTATATTGTAACGACCATCATTGAAATGTCGGTAGTCCACGAGTTTGCACAAACAGCCCGTTGCGTGAAATTCTTCGCCACCCTCAATACGCTGCTTATGGCATAAGGTAGCTATACAAAATTTTCCGTCACGGTCCAAGACCTGGTCAATCATTCCTCTGTAGCGCGGCTCAAAGATATGCAATGGTGCCTTTACAAAAGGAAAGATGACAAATTCCGGCAATGGAAACACTGGATATGTCTTATTCATAGTTTATTTAGTTCCTGGTATCAAATGGTTTAAACCTAGCTAATAAACACCATACGTCTATAACGAATCTGTAAATATAACGAAATCCCCAAACGAGTAATTTAGGCTCCAATCACTGTCTGATTTTCGATGGTCTTGAGCTTTACACGCTGAATTTTATTTTTTAAATCATCCGATGATTGATAGTTTACCCGAATAAAATTTTCAGTGATTCCTGTCCAATAGCCTTTTTTCTCCTGCTCAAACAAGACAGGCATATCGCGACCTATATAATTTTCCATAAATACATGCCGTTTGCGATGGCTAAGTTCACGAAGAATTTTACTTCGTTCGGAAATCGTTTTTGAATCCACATTATCCCTGGCAAACACTTTTTTAGATTTTGCCTCTTGGCGTTCGGAGTAGCTGAACACATGAAAATATGCAAATGGCAGTTCCAAAAGTGCGTCGTATGTTTCTTGAAAGCGCTCATCGGTCTCCCCTGGATAACCAACGATTACATCGGTACCCAGACAGAGGTTTGGAATCGTCTCATATGCCTTCATTATAAATTCCGTATATTCCGCCATGTCATAACGCCGGTTCATTTTGTGCAGTATATAGTCATTTGCACTTTGAATCGGTATGTGCAGGTAGTTACAAAGTTTTGAATTATCCCGCATGAGTTCAATGATTTCATCTGGAATCGTCGTCGGTTCTATGGATGAAATACGCAGGCGTTCAAGTTTATCTATGGTCAGTAATGCATGCAAGACATCCATAAATTTTTTGCCGCCATCGAGGTAGGTAGCGATGTTCACTCCTGTTAAAACAATTTCCTTATGTCCGGCATCGCAGAGGATTTCTGCCTCATTCAACAAATCCTCAAAGACCCGGCTGCGGGCCCGCCCGCGGGCATAGGGAATCTCACAGAACAAACAATAAAAATCGCAGCCATCCTGAATTTTCAAATTTGCCCGGGTGCGCTTAGGGTCGACTGCTGCTTGAGGAATCGTAAAACTTTCGCGTGAAATTTTTTCTGTTGAGATAAATGTTTCATCGCCGCTGTGTTTCATGACAAGCTCGGGCAGATTCATTTTTTGATTGTTACCGACGACCCATTTCACACTGGGCATTTGCGCCATCATATCACCCTGCATTTGGGCCTGGCAACCAATCAGTGCAATCTCCTCCCGCGGGTTTTCACGATTGATGCGATTGACCAAGCGGCGTGTATCCGCATCGCCATTGGCTGTAACAGTGCAGGTATTAACCACCACCAGGTCTGACGGCTGTTTAAAATCAACCACAGGAAATCCATGCGCTTCAAAATTGCGCTCGAGACTCGCGGTTTCCGCCTGGTTTAGCCGGCAGCCAAATGTATAAAATGAGACTTTTTTCATTTCAGTTCTTTTTCAAATAATGCTCGTTCTGAGTCTTAGGAAAAGTTAAATTATTGACTCCCCCTACACTAGCCAGATTAACTCATAAAACAATCCACTCCGAACTCAACAGATCTACCTCTGATCGAAGCGACATACATGAGGGGAAAGGAGACTGTTTGGAACGGTTGTTTTTCATTAAGCTAAGTACTGTCTTCGCTACGCGCATCTACGTGAAAAAATCCCGAAGTGTATTCAGAAAAACCTATCATCTAAATATTTTTTTTACCGAACCTAACATTTATACAGTTTCTATTGTACTCTAAAGCAGGAGGCGGCATCAATGAAAAAACAATTTAAACGATTATTTAAAAAACGAATTATTCAGTGTTTGGCGTGTGTATTTGTCTACATGTTTCTGGCAAATGCATATACTATTTTTCGAACGCATTATCGGGTCTATACTGAACTCGAGGAAGTTCCTCAAGCAGAATTTGCCTTACTCTTCGGTTGCAAACCCGGCTCTACCTATTTGGAAGCCCGTATTGATGCTGCTGCAGAGTTATACAAGGCAGGTAAAGTGAAACATATTCTTGTCAGTGGCGACAATCATATCGTGACTTATGATGAAGCAAGCGTCATGAAAGCGGGGTTGATTCTTCGAGGTATTCCAGAAAAAGATATTAGCTGCGACTATGCTGGGTTTCGAACCCTCGATACGATTGCCCGAGCAAAACTTGTTTTCGACCTTGAGAGTTGCATCATAGTCAGCCAGAAATATCACAGTTATCGTGCCTTGCTTATTGCCGATTCATACGAGTTAGATGCGATTGCCTATTCTGCGAAACTACCGCCCTGGCAACGAAAACGAAATGCGATACGGGAATCGCTTGCCCGTTCATGGAATCCGATTGAATTATACATACTGAACCGTCAAGCAAAATTTACAGGCCCATATGAGCCCATCCTGCTGAGTACAAATTCCAGCCATCCCTAAAATCTGAAATTTCATATGCCTTAATATATATAGTATTTAAGTATAAAATGCGTATCTTAAAGCATGGCAAAGAAACTCAAAACAATTATTAAATGCTGTAGTCTGTTGATCTTGTCATTGGTCTGCTGCTTTTGGCTTTTCAATCTAAGCTTTGGGATTGCAGAACCGATACCCGATATCGTCCCTGTCATTGGGCACCTGGATGAATTAATCGAATTGATCATACTTTATTTTTCAGGCAGAAGCTTATTAAAAATGTTTTTGAAAGCCATTAAAAAGGATCATTATATTGATGTAAATCAGCAGGTTCAGGATCGTGATGCTATACCTGTAGAATCCGAAGTCGTTGATAGCAGTATCGATTCATAAATTATTTCTCGAGTAGCAAAAATAAAATTCTAATTTAAGTAATTCCTTCAAATGAACTGCGCTCGTGTAATTTGTGCCTAGGTTTCATGCTTACTTTGAGAGGAATAACTACAGATGACCGATAGAAAAACCAAAATTATTGCCACCGTTGGCCCGGCAACTGATTCGCCTGAAATGCTTGAAAAAATGATCCTTGCAGGTGTAAATATTTTCCGAATAAATATGTCCCATTCAAAAGAAGATACCTGTCGCGAGATCGTTGCCAATATCCGTAAAATTTCATCCGCGTGCAATAAAGTCGTAGGCATCTTGATGGATGCTCAGGGCCCGGCCATCCGTACCGCTGAAACAGAAACATCCCTTGAACTCGAGCAGGGAGAAACTGTTGCGCTTACTGTGCGCGGCGAAGTGGTCGAAGGTATCAAAAATATAGGCGTCAACTACGACGACCTTGTCAATGACCTCAGCGAAGGCGATACAGTCATTGTCGATAATGGGATTATCCATTTAAAAGTTTTGAGTAAAAAGGGAAATGTTTTGCATTGCGAAGTATTAACTGCCGGTACACTTGGCAGTAGAAAGCACATCAATCTTCCTGGAGTCCGGGTAAACCTGCCGGCATTAACAGAAAAAGATATGACTGACATTGCACTGGGTATTGAACTGAAAGTTGATTTTATTGCCATGTCATTTGTTCGTGAAGCGAGTGATGTGACCAAACTACGTGGCATTCTTGACTACAAAAAAGCCCCGCAAAAAATCATTGCAAAGATTGAGGACCAGCAAGGAATAAAAAATATCGATGCGATCATTGAAGTTGCCGATGCCATTATGGTTGCGCGCGGTGATCTTGGTATTGAAGTTTCTTATGAGGAACTGCCAATCATTCAGCGCCGTGTCGTGAAGCACTGCATACTACAGGGTAAGCCTGTAATTGTTGCGACACACATGCTTGAGTCAATGATTGAAAACCCCTCACCTACCCGTGCGGAAATTACCGATGTGGCAAATGCCATCTATGAGCAATGCGATGCCATCATGCTTTCCGGTGAAACATCCATTGGAAAGTATCCGGAAAAGTGTGTTGAGGTCATGGACCGTATGGCGAGACGCATTGAGCGCAGCGGAGGCGCAGATTACACAGAACAAATCAGTCCGAGTTCGAATCGTTCAAAGATGATGAAAAATGCCTGTTCGATGGCAGAGGATCTCGATGCCGCACTGGTTGTCTTTACACAAACGGGTCGTATGAGCAGATATGCCTCTTGGTTTCGTCCGCAGTGCAATCGTATATTCTGCTTTACAAATAATGCCGTACTTATCAATCAATTAAGTTTGTTCTGGGGGCTCAATCCATTTCTTATCGATTTTGATGAAGCCGACCCATCAGTGAATGGTGAAACTGCCACCCGAATTCTCAAGGATAAAGGCTTACTCGAATCCGGTGATCTTATCGTTGTAGTTACCGACTTAATGGTACAAGGCTCCATGGTAGAAACCGTACAAATGCGTGAGGTAAAATAGCCAAAAAAACCGTGTATTGATTCTTGGTTCCATTTTTATTTAAGCAAAATCCCCCATGCATTTAAATCCTAACAGACCTTTTCGTCCCGACAAATGGCCATTTTTTTATGGATGGGTTGTCGTACCTTTGGCATGCTTCGGCATCATGACAAGTATCCCTGGACAGACGATAGGCGTCAGCCCATTTACAGATTCACTAATCGACGTTTTGAAGATCAGCCGTTTCGAATTGGCTTTGGCATATTGTATAGGAACGATGTGCAGCGGGTTACTTTTACCTCGGGCAGGACGATTTCTCGATAAACATGGTTCGCGAGTTATTATGGTCTTCAGCTGTCTCCTTCTCAGTATTACCTTAATTAGTTTGAGCTATTTAGATAAAATTAGTGCTTTTCTTCCAAAGATCCTTTTCAATGGCACATCCATACAAAACATCGTGTTAATGGGTTTTGGATTTTTCTGGTTGCGTTTTTCCGGGCAGGGATTGGTAACCATGACCAGCCAGAACATGCTGGGAAAATGGTTCAAAAGAAAGCGCGGTACTGTTGCTGGAATTGCAGGTGTTATCAAGTCATGTGGTTTTGCATTTGCTCCCTATATCCTGAAAGTATTAATCATCGATTTTGGATGGTCCATGACATGGCATATTTTTTCAATTGTAGCCATGGTTATGGCACTTGTTGCCTGGGTATTTTTCCGCGACAATCCTGAAGAATGCGGCCTGCTTATGGATGGAGAAGAAGCCTGTGCTGATGACGAAGTTGACACAGATGAATCAAGTGATGTCGAGGCAAAGCTTGCTTTGAGGACTCCTGAATTTTGGGCGATTGCACTTTCACTCGGCGTACTTGGTACCACAGTTACAGGTATCTTTTTTCACCTTGAAGATTTAGCTGCAAAAGTAAATATTGATGGCGAAACAATTTTTAAAATATTTATACCTATAGGTATCCTCAGTCCCATGGTGGGGATAACATTGGGCCGTTTAGTTGACCATGTAAAAGTAAAATACCTCATTCTTGTTCTGCAATTTTTCATGGTCATATCGTTTATGTCTTACGGCCATCTCGGCACACGTTATGGTTGGGTTTTGATCATCATACCTCAGTCAATTTGCGGGGCCTATTATGGCATTTTATCGACCGTCGCCATACCGCATTATTTTGGGCGAAAACACCTCGGCGAAATTTCTGGAAATGTCATGAGGCTTACGGTATGTGGCAGTGCGATTGGCCCGCTTATTCTCGCAGTATCCAATATGCTAACTGATTCCTATATGCCAGCACTCTATTGCTTCTGTACTTTACCGATATTAACCTTTTTTATTGCCTTGAGAATAAAAGAAGATGATAAAGTAAGAAAAAAGGATTAGCCTAGGCACTTCAAAATCATCGTCAGTAAAAATACTGATACTGCAGAAGTTCGCACTTGTAGTAGATGGTTTATGAATGATGCAGGCTAGCTTAGCGGGCGTTCCAAAAACCGATTAATTGGTCGGCGATCACTTCACTGTTTCTTGGCACAGATTCCAACCATTCAGAGATTGCGTTGCTGCAATTTTCTTCAAAGCTTAAATAGCTTTCAAAACGCGGCCGTAAATAAGACCCCAGCATTGTACCGTGAGTCATATTATAAAATGACTCGAGGCTTTTCAATGTATTCCAAGCATTTACATGGGCTGGCTGGCCGCCAAAGTCATGCATCAAATGTTCCTGTACCTCGGCATTGGCAGAAAAGCGTGCATAGGCAAGTGCCAGGTCCGCATGCTCTGTTTTTGCCGAAATTCCGATTCCCTTTCCACCCAGTAAGGCGCCAGACATTTCCTCGTCATAGTGAGTCGGGATACCGCCAAAAAGCACCCCTTCATTCTCAAATGATGCATTTCCAAAAATGAGTGGGATGGCATTTATCTTACCCCAGGAAAGCGCATTCATCGCATCAACGGCATCCCATGTAAGGGATTCTTCATTCACCTTTGAGGCAATTTTTCGCAGCACTTCGAGATTATGAATCAAGTACTGCCGAGCGGGAAAACCTGTTTCCTCATTAAATTCGCTCCCGTATGTGGCCATCAATGTCAGTAAAACAAAAAATGCATGTTTGCCCTTTAGTGGCAATCCCATTTTATGGACGAGTGGATCCTTTAAGAGATCATCCCATTTCATTCCCTGCAGATTCTTATTCCCTTTCGCCGCACTCATATGGCAGGATGCATCCCATGGAAATGCCCAATATTGCCCGTCGCAAAAATAACTTTCGGCACTTTTACCGACAAATGTATTAGGCAGTTCACCAATGGGTAATAATAATTTATGTGCTGCAGCATAACCAATCGTGGAATGATTCACAATTAACAAGTCATAGTTTTCAATCAATTCAGCAAGATCCATGGAGTCAATTTCTTTAAGTGGGCGACGATCCCATTTAACGGTCATTTCTACAGGCTGGCTTTGCTGAAATGCTTCCGTAATGGTTTGCCAAGGGCCCCAACCGCGCTCCTGATCCCAGGTTAAGCCTTTTAATTCAATCGTCATATACCGTATCCATAGTTCGTTTAGTCCATTAAGAAGATAGCAAGAACCTGTATGGTTTTCAATAGCATGTATTCAAATAGTCACTGTAAAATTAGATTCACAGCTTGCCGCTGTCTCCAAGACTGACATATTCCAAAGAGAAAATAACAGTCTGAAGGGAACAATTATGAGCAATTGGCCAGTATTAAGGAAGTTTGACAGTGAACATTTGAGCCGCATTTCGATGCCTCTAGGTGGAATAGGAACAGGATCTGTGAGCCTAGGCGGCCGTGGGGACCTGCGTGATTGGGAAATCATGAATATACCCTCTAAGGGATTCGCACCAAAATTTGCCCGCGGTTCCGCACCGTTTTTTGCGATTCGCACAAAGTCAGGAAGCGATATACAGGCACGTGCCCTTGAAGGTCCTCTTGAAGACCACGAATACGAAGGTAGTTCAGGAAGCCCTACGCCTAATCACGGCTTGCCGCGTTTTAGAAACTGCAGCTTTGGGGCTGCCTATCCGTTTGGCCAGGTACAGTTGAGCGACCCGGATATGCCAGTAAAAGTTGAACTTGAAGCATTTAACCCGCTTATTCCAGGCGATGTTGCACGCAGCAGTTATCCAGTGGCAATCCTGCGCTACACAGTGCACAATAAAACGTCAAAAGCCTTGGATGTTAGTATCTGTGGAACAGTGCCTAATTTTATTGGCAATGACCGCCGTAAATTCAAAGAAGGCGAAATTGGCGCCTGCAAAAACCGTAATCGTAAAAAGAAGACAAAGCATGTTCAAGGAATCACTATGGACAGCCAGGGTGT
>JABSQK010000136.1 GCA_013215875.1 Lentisphaeria bacterium | reverse complement strand
CGTGTTATTTAGCACTTGGTAAAACCGACAACAAAAGACAATTGGCTTATCGAGCTTTGTTTGATGAAACTATTTCGCTACAAACATTGGAAGAAATTAGAGACGCTTTAAATAAAGCTTGGGTGTTAGGCGATGATGGTTTTAAAGAACAAATCGAAAAGCAGACGGGACGTCGTGTTTCGCCTATAAAGCGTGGCGGTGACAGGAAGTCGGAGGGTTATCGGGAAGAGTTTAAATATCTATAGCTCTGACCCTTTTGATTCCTTTGATTCACTTTTGATTTCAAAAGAGCTAATGGGTGATCCCCTAGTTTCTTCAATTGAGTTAACACTTTATTCGCTATCATAGGGTAACTATCGTAAAATGGTCTTTTTACTGATGTGGCTATCGTCGCGGCAGTATTGTTATACTAATTCTATTAAGTTATCTGCCACAGTGTAGGGATTCCATGAAAAAAACATTTCAATTAACTCACCCAAAAATCAAACTTGCTCGCATGGTAGACACAGTGAAACATGAGGTGAAGAAATATGTCAAAAGAGAACGTAATAAATCTTTACCAGAAGATGTCGATTATTGGGATTTTGATTGCAAGTTCGGCCATACCGAGCAAGAAGCTCAACCGGTACATTTAACCGCAATCAATAATTCTATTGATGAAGCTGTGGCATTATCATTAACCTCATTCTATATAGAAATTCTTGTAAAACCCGGCATCCGTCAAAATCAAGTATAAAAGGAGCTGGGGGTCAAATTGAAGCTCCCCCAGTTTAATGAAATCGAGGGGGTCGGTCAGGCTCTGACCCTATTGATACTCTTGATACAGATTTAGAACGGCGCCCGCTTCATTATCTCGTTTCAAAAATTATAGAAAAAGAAAAGTGCTATACTAAATTAAGGCGTCGTTTAATTTGGGAGGTTATCAAACATGAAATCAGTAGCAATGCGGATTTATTTGTTGAACGAAAATAACGATATATTTCGAATGGCCTATGCAAAATATGAAAGGGCTTATATCTGGTTCTAAATCAGACCAACTCAAAGTATTTTCGGGATTGAAAGTTAGGACCGCCGAAATAGTTGTTGAATTAGTCAATCGGAAACCGATGGAAGTTGCTAGAGCATGTTACAGTCATTTGACTTTCGATGACTTAGGTAATATCGATTAAGAGCAATATGATAAAGATTTTCGACTTGAATTATCCGCAGCAGCCTTGGAATTACCAAGTAGTTTAAATGACGACAATAACGTGATTCATGCGAATAATCGATTTTTGCAAAGAAAAAGAGACGCCTCGATACGCTGGAAACCAAATAGTCAGTTAGAGTGTGAAATATTTGATATGGCGATAGGCATAGTCAAATGTAAAAGCCTATAAAATCTAAACTATTAGGAAATAATAAATATGACAAAAAGACACTTTCTCTAATATTCATATTCGGGATTTTAAACCGTTCTATGCTAGCGAAAAAACAAATGTTGTTTTATACGAAAAACAGAAGTACGCCGATACCTTACCTGAACACATTAGCCTTGTTG
>JABSQK010000135.1 GCA_013215875.1 Lentisphaeria bacterium | reverse complement strand
TATTTGAACAACCAGGACCAGCCGGCATACGGTGTACGCTTAAAAGAAGCAATTTTCGATGCCAGTGGCGAACAGAAAGAGGAACGGAATTTTCAAATTGTTGATTCCAATATAAATCTGGATAAACCATTAAAATGGTCCGGCCGTATGTTGCCCAAAAAAGAGTATTTTAATAAATTTGTTTTTCGCAATTCATATCAGCTAAAACATGTGGATGGATTAACCTACGACTTCCTCTATAATATGGCCAAAGAGCTTGAAGAAAAAGATGCCTTCCTCTTTCTTGGTGCAGGTGACAAGAGCAATGAACCACTCGTTTTGCAGCGCAATGGTACCGCGCACAGGGCCTTCATGGAAGGGCGTACAGATGGTGAATCCTATATGTTAATCCTCCATCTGACAAATCTGGAACTGAAATCAATTATGGGAGATGAAAATGCCTAAGTTTGATTCAGCTAAATTAGAAGCAGTTGGTAACTCACTGAAAATTGGTCGCAAAGCACTCGACCCAGAATTACTCGATTTGGCAATTTCTTATAAAAAGAATGTCGCCAAACGATACCAGCTTTTACAATCCAATGATATGAAAAAACGAATCTATGACGATGAGGTTTATTGCTCCGTTAAAATAGATGGACAGTTCTCATATATCTATATGGATAAAGATGAGGTATTTATTTTTAATTACTCAGGGCGGGTAATTACTGGTCTACCCTTGCTTGATGAACTACGCGACCTGTTACCAGCTGTGCAATCAATCATATGTCCCTGCGAATTATACCTGCTAAATGCAGACGGTCGGTCTCGCGTATATAATGTAACCACTGCTCTTGGCAGTGCAGAAAAACTCGATGAATTAAAAGTTGCCATTTATGACCTCGTCGAAGTGGATGGTGAATCGTGGCTGGAAAAACCCTATGAAGAAGTCGATAAGAAAATGCAGGAAATTCTTCCAAGCGATGGCCGTGTCCACAAGGTGGCGACTCAAAAAGTGAAGGTCGCTGATTTACCTGAGCTCTACAGCCAATGGGTGCGCAAGGGAAAACAAGAGGGTATGATTGTCCGTTCGTGTGATAGCACAGTTTACAAAGTAAAACCACGCCATAATATAGATGTCTTAATTATTGGCTTTACAGAGCAGGTCGATGAAGAGTCCATGGTGAGCAACTTGTTATGTGGAATGATGCGTCCCGATGAGAGTATTCAGATCATTGGTCGTGTTGGCACAGGGTTTTCTGAACAGCAGCGCAGTGAAATGTTTGAACTATTTAAACCACATGAAACCGAATCTTTATACAAAGAAACTGATGGTAACCACACGCTTTTCACATTTATAAAACCCATGTTTATTGCTGAAATCGCATTTCATGATTTAATCGCTGAACATTCCGATGCATCACCGGTAATGAAAGCAGTACTTAATTTTGAAAATAATACTGGCTATGATGTCATGATGCCTGAAGCCTTTGTTGCGATGATTTCACCAGTCTTTGTGCAACTACGCGATGACAAATCAGTGAACCCCACAGATCTGCGCTTATCGCAGCTGCAGCCTTATGTCGATCTGCAAACACTTAATAGAGAATCACGCCGCGCGGATCTTGCCCAAAGTGCAATCATCAAACGCAAGGTGTTTACAAAAACAACAAAAGATCTTGTGAGTATTAGAAAGTTCATGTATTGGAAAACAAATAAACACGAGCTAAATCCAGAATACCCGCCCTATGTCTTTTGTTTTGTCGACTACAGCCCGGGTCGAAAGGATCCACTCAAACGACAAATACGACCTGCCAGCACTGAAGATAAGGTTGATGCTATTTTTAATAGTTTTTTAGAGGACCAGGTTAAAAAAGGCTGGGCCGAAGCCGAGTAGGGCAATCCCATTCACTTCCATTTCTTCACGCACTTATACGCCAGCAATTCCTGCTCATTCTCCACCAGAATATCAAAGTGTTTGCGCTTTTCCTCATCAAATAACTCTTCTATTGTCTCATCCATAAACTTTTGACTCGAACTTATGATGCAGCCCCTTGTCCAGTAATCTACCTGGCAGTTGCCTTGTATCTCCAGGACCTTTGCCTTTTTAGACTGTCGTTTATCACATTCGTCTTTATAGGCTTGCGGTAGCCAATCTGTCTCGGTATGTCCCCATGCAGTGATACTGGGATTTTCATAACTCATCGTTCGTTCCATATCGCGCTTAAATGCATCCATTACCTGGTAGATGTTCCACCTCGGTTTATTGAGAGCTGTGCGTATGGCCTTATGAAAATAATCTGCGAATGTCAGTGATTTCTTTTGTTGCCATTGCCCCCAGCTGCTAAACGCATACTCAGCTGGATCCTCAACTATTTGAGCACGTACTGGGTTTAGGGCGACATATTTTGAGCATTTCCACAGGGCATCGGTTTCATCGAGTATCACACTCTTAAAGCGACCAGCCCACAGGCTACCAAATCGATCATGTCGTTTATTGTACCAATTAGTGAATGCATGTTGTAGAGCTTTCATGAATTCCGACATATCGCGCATGCGTTCACGGGTATTATCAATTTCTACCAGCATGT
>JABSQK010000134.1 GCA_013215875.1 Lentisphaeria bacterium | reverse complement strand
TCCGGGAACATTTTTGTAGAGCACGATATTTTGCTCACGGCGCCAGAGTTTTGACTCATTTATCCAATGCAAAACAAGTACATCACGAACAGGTCCTTTCTCCACATGCACTGCTTTTTCCAATTGCCACTTACTGGCATTGGCGCTCGGCGTACCCTTGTTACCGATGTAAGTGCCGCGAATTTGTTCATTGCAATCAGTGAAATAAAGTGCTTTGCCATCTTTTCCATATACCGAATTTAAGCGAAAGGGACCAATGGATTTATTGACTTTTATTGAGACATGCGCATTACTAAACTCAATGTTTTCTTTTGCACTAAGGTCTGTGGCTTCATTTTTTATTGTACCCGCTTCGTAATGAATTGTATACGTTCCATTGGCACCCATGAAGCTTAGCCAGATTTCCTGGTCGGGGGTATCTGGATTATCCGCCCAGCTGCCGATCTGATGCACGATCGCTTTTCCATTTACTGTAAGCTTGGTTATACGGGTGCCTTTTGGTAAACGCACTTGTGTCGAAACAGTATGACTATTACCCGGGCGATTTGATTTTACAGTTAAGCTAACAGTGCCTTTGTTAGCTGCAGGCTTACCTTTATCTGCCAGACTGATTGCTTTATCTAGCGGGCTCCATGCATAGAGACGCTTGGCCGCGGCATTATAATGGAATGTACTAAGTGCTTTGCCATTAGCATCGATGGCCACTTTCTTGCCATCAGTATTATTAAAGCACTGGTAGCGACCGCGTTCGAAGCTAATCGAAAAACCATTATCATCGCCCGTAAAGGAAAGGGCCTTGCCATAACGCGCTTCGGTGAGATACTTAAAGTCTTCCCAGTTGTAAATTCCGGAACCAAATAAATTAAATGACAGACCGGCACTTACAGTGGTACCTTTGGGAACCACAAAATTAAAGGCCTTACCCTTTTTATTAATTTTATGATTGTTTAGATCGATGACAGGAATGCGAAAGTGTACATCGCGAAATGCAGGGCAAAGCCAGAAATTCATTTCCGGGCCTTGCTTGGTTTTTATGTCTTTTACTAGAATTACGATATCGCCAATGCGGTCTTCTTTGGGTCCTGTATAATTTGTTTGTCCGACGATACTACCAATGCCCAGGCGTGCATCATTGGCAAACCCGCGAATCTGCCCGAGACGATTACCAGCACTGGCCCGGTCATTTTCAATCGCACCAAAGCGGCCTTCAGTATCAAGAACAAAGGTGAAATCATGGTAATTATCATACCAGCTTAAACCAAAATTCTCGATGGTCTTATGGGATTTTACCGTGCGGAATTTTCCATGATATACGGGATGAACCTGCCAGGGGCCCATGGGGTCGAAAAATTCCACCGAGTCGTTCGTATCTGTTATGACATCTTCGTCTGTAGAAAATGTTGCCTGTAGTTCGAGATTGATTTGCATGGCTTTAGGGTGGGGGATCTTTACGGATGCCGTACTTAAGGCATTGCCTGTTGCATCGCGCGATTTGATCAGGAAGCTGAGCGCATCTGCACTATTTGTTTCGAGCATAAAAGCATCTGGAATATCACAGCTTATGATGCGCTTATGTCCGGGAGTCGGAGGCATGTTTTGAAAAAAGTGCAAAGGAAACATTCCATGCCGTGCACCGCTTACCCATTTCTCACCGGGGCCGCCAGGACGGCGAATACGAAAAATACCGATCTCATTCATTTCTGCAATGAGTTCGCCTTTGAAATAGATCTGATAAAATCCGGCAGCGTGTTTGACCCGATGCTTTTTATTTGTGGATGTGGCAGAACAAAAAAGCAGACCGGGTTTTGATGAAACACTAAACCTTGCCTTCTTGGCAGCATGGGAGATTAAAACAGTTGTTGTCTTT
>JABSQK010000133.1 GCA_013215875.1 Lentisphaeria bacterium | reverse complement strand
CCACTGGGGTTTCCGTAGGCCAGGATAGCATTGTAAAAATTTATGGTTCCGAAGGCAAAATTGTTGTAGAATCTCCCTGGTTCTGTCATGGTAGTGATGCCGGAGAAAGCACAATAGAAGTACACAAAGGTGGCGACGTTGAAACCATCACCTGCAGTTCCGATAAGGGTATATACGCCCTTGAAGCCGATGTACTGGCAAACAATATTGCCAATCGCCAAGCACCCTCACCTGCTATGAGCTGGGGAGATAGCCTGGGCAATGCCTCAACTCTTGACCAGTGGATCGCGGCAGTCGGGGTCGATTACCCATCCAACCGTCAATCCGCTTATACAACTACACTGAGTAAGGAGCCGCTAAAGGTCAGCGACGATGCGCCAATGATATATGGCGAACTGCCTGGTGTAAATAAAAAGATTTCCCGTCTGGTTATGGGTATGGACAATCAAATGACCATATCGCATGCCACTGCTATGTTTGATGACTTCTTTGCCCGTGGAGGAAATACCTTCGATACTGCCTTTATCTATGCCGGCGGATTGCAAGAAAGACTCTTTGGCCAATGGGTAGAAAACCGCGGCAATCGCGAAGATGTCATACTGATCGACAAAGGTGCACACACGCCTTATTGCCTGCCCGAATGTATCGGTGAACAACTCAAGATTAGCCTTGAACGACTCGGTTTCGATTATACGGATATCTATTTTATGCATCGCGATAATCTCGATGTGCCCATCGGCGAATTTGTTGATGCACTGAATGACTTAAAAGATCAGGGATTGATGAATGCCTTTGGGGGTTCCAATTGGTCACTGCCACGGATCAAAGAATTCAATGAGTATGCCGCAGCCAATGGTAAGACAGGTTTTGCCGCAGTAAGCAACAACTTCAGTCTGGCGCAAATGGTCGATCCAGTCTGGGGCGGTTGTATTGCCTCGTCCACAGCGGAGTTCCGCGCATTCCACGAAGAATCGCAAGTCGCGCTATTTCCATGGTCGAGCCAGGCCCGCGGATTCTTTGTTCCAGAACGCTCAGCACCCGATAAACTCGATGACGAAGAACTCGCACGCTGCTGGTACAGTGATGAAAACTTCCAACGACAAGCACGTTGTTTTGAACTTGCTAAAAAGTACGACACACACCCAGTATGCATTAACCTGGCATATGTCCTACACCAGAAGTTCCCAATATTCCCGCTCATCGGACCACGACTCATCTCAGAAACAGCCAGCACAATGAACGGACTCGCAGTTAGCCTTACAGATGATGAAGTGAAATACCTCAACCTGGAAGATTAATATAAAGAGTGCCTACCGGCGGTCATAAGAGATGATCTCTTATGGATCTCGATTATTTATAAGATGCTTCGCATCTTATAAATGGGGACCAGTCTTTGAGTGAACTGGAGAGGAGCAATGAATCGCTTGCCTACCGGCGGTCATAAGACATGATGTCTTATGGATCTCAATTATTGGCCATTCTGAAGAAAGATTCGCCTGGTATCTCAGGCTCATTTATTTATTAAATATTGCTTATTGATTCTGCACTCTTTTCAATTAGATTTAGGGCCCGGCTCACACCCATTTTTAAAAACGGAGGGGTGGCTGAGCGGTTGAAGGCAGTAGTCTTGAAAACTATCGAGGGGTCATTCCTTCCGTGGGTTCGAATCCCACCCCCTCCGCCAATAAAAAGGCTCACACGAAAGTGTGGGTCTTTTTTGTTGTGTGGAGGGGGTGGGATTCCCACCCACGATGCCAGCAGCCGAAGGCAAAGATGCCATGTAATGGCAAGCGAAGCGTTCCATAAAAAGACTCACACGAAAGTGTGAGTCTTTTTTATTGTGTGGAGGGGGAGTGTGGGGTTCGAACCCATCGAGTTCGAGCAGCGACCAACGGGAGCAAAGACAGTACGAAGTACTGAGGGCTTTGCCCGGTCCATCCCTTACGGTCTTTGGAGATTTCTTCGATGATTTATGCAGTGTTGAGTAGGCTGTCCGCATGTTACCTAACGGGATTTCAATTGCCTGTTGCTCGTCCTTGAGACCTAACATCTCCTGTAATCATTGAAGATGCATTCGTTCAGGGGCTCAGGATGCTGCTTGCCATCAGCGTTCGCGGAACTAACCGACATCATTAAACAATATGTTTGCGTCACCATTATTCCATATTTGGCCTTTTGGCGAGACTCTAATCACTGCCTCCGTCCAACCTTTCACCTGCGGGTTATCTTCCTTCAACTGCGCAATCGCCTTTTGAACTTTATGCACTTTCCATATCGTCAACAGAACTGGTGATAACCCAATCAGTAGAAGAGCTAGCGTCACATACCATCGTCTACGAGCTGCTTTTAATACTCGGTGCAGTAGATCAGCGATGCGGATCATTGGAGAGGGCTTTGTAAGGGGGGAAGTGTCAGTCATTGGAATATGCCACCCCAGCGTGAACGCGCTTGCCGGTCCTGGGATATTTTCCCACTAAGACTTTTTTGCATTCATCCCCTCCTCCATTATAGTAAGCTCAACTATACTGGAGTACGACATGAGACTTTACTTCTTTTTTACCTGTTATTTTATCGCAACTATTCACTGCTCCGCTCTCACTTTGGAAGACGCTGTCAAAAACCTTGGCGCTGAGGCATACAAAGAGCGCAATACGGCCGAAAATTTTCTTTGGAAGCAGGGTTTGAAAGCGGCAAAAATTTTGCGTATATCTGTGCGCAGTTCCGACCCGGAAATCGCCACCCGCGCTAGGCGTATTTTAAAGAAGTTTGAGGATGGAATCTTTGCCCATACATCAGAAGAAAATCGGCAAAAACTCCTGGAATTCTCCGGTTTGCAGAAAAATCGTAAATACAGATATATCGAAAATTGGTTTAAAGAAAAAAAAATCGATGCCCTGGAAAGCATTCTCTTCCTGTACCAAAAAGAATTGAAAAATGGTAATAAACTGTCAATAAACTTTCTCTTTCAAGACAGAAATCTGATAAAAACACTCATTGTTAATAAATCTTATCAGCAATTAAGGATCTTGCTTCGATTGAAAGCTGTCAGTGGTACTGTCTCTCCATTAATAAATTTCGTACAAACTCTGAAGCTCACAAAAGATGAGCTTAACTATCAAAAGCAGTTATATGAAAGCAACCCTTCGGCTAATTCCGCGAAAGTACTCATCTCTTTGCTAATCTACACTGGGGATCAAAAGAAGGCTCTTGAATTAATTAAAAAGCACGGGCTTTACGGGAGTTTTAAATACGAGCTTTTAATGAACGGGCATTATCAATTATTATTGGATAATTTACCGATGCAAGACCTGGAAAAACTAGGCTGGCAAATGACCTTGGCTCGATTTTCAAAAAACCGGAAAAAATACAATGAAGCAAAGACTGAAATAAGCAAAGTACCCAAAAAAGGAAATACCTGGTACCATATTCAACTATTCTTGATTAATCAAGAATATGAACAGGCATTTAGCTATAGCAAAAAACACTCACCTGAACAATACCTTAAACTCTTGATTGCTCAGAGGAATTACACACAATGTCATGCCTACCTTGAAAAAAATGGCAGTCCGAAAAATATCTTATCTTACATCAACAATCTGAACAGGTCGAATGACAAACTCGTCGCGAAGAAATGGTTAATTAGAATTGACTACCCAAGCCTCGACGATTCCACAAAAAAACAATTCTTGAAAAAAGCTGCCCATTTTCTAACGACACAGGAAAAATTTACTTTTTTAACGAAGTACTTAAAAAATCATGCATTTAACCAGGATTTATTCTCTCTTTCCCGCTACTCCTCTTATCTAAAAAAATGGTGGCCAGCACTGGAAGAAAAAGACCTGGCAAAACGCTTTTATACCCTCTGCAGTTTTTTTGAAAAGGAATCAAGTGAAGAAGAGACCGAACGTATTTTAAAACTTGGAGAAAAGAAACTTAAAGCTGCAGTGGTTACTTCTGCCCGGCGAGTCGTGCAAAGGATAGCCCAGGCAGAAATCAGAAAAAAAAGTTTATATGATGAAATTCTGGAATTTTATCAGCAAAAAAAATGGTCGAAGGCCCTCGATAAATTACTTGAGGTTCAAGCAAATAAAGCGACATTCTTTAGTCTCTATAATCAAGCCCTTTGCCTAAAGCAATTGGGAAAAACAAAAGAAGCAAAAGAACGCTTTATAACAGCAAGATTGCAGCTAAGTTCTCTTTCAGAAAAATATCAATTAATCACATTTCTCAATAAAAGCGGTTTTGAAAACATTGCTGCTGAAGAAGCCTTGTATGTGATCAACATATACTCAGCCGAAAACGCTTATTATCATTCTGAATTCCTCAAATTAACCATTGATCATTGGCTCAAACTTAAACAATTTGACAAAGCAAAACGTCATTGGCAGGTCACAATTTTTCGATACTTAAAATTTAGCAAATCGGCGTACTCCAGCTCTTTCTTTATCGCCAATAATTATTTAGCTTATATTGACCTATCCCAAGCCCTGGAAAAAAGAGATGTCAAAACAGCTATGGATATCTGCCGGACAAGAATTGAGTTTACAGTTGCCAATACGAAATTCCCGGCAAGAATTATTCATCTGTTCAAGACTCATGGTTTCACAAAAGAAGCGGCTTTACTACCGGCAATTGTCATGAAAAAAATTGATCAATTCCTGAAGGCTCCCACTGACATTGCCAGCTTATTGAACTTTTGGTCCTGGAATGCTGCTTTATTAAATTATAAATTGGATTTAGCCGAAAAAAGGATGTTAAAGTCTTTAAGAATTGCCCCGGAAATTGGTAATCACTGGGATACTTTAGCAGAAGTTTATGCCCGCCAGGGACGCTATAAAAAAGCAGCCGAAGCGATGACGGCTGCGGTCAAGTTCACCCCCAGAAAAGATTTTGAAGAACGCCTCAAATTATTTAAAGAAAAAGCAGGCAAGTGATTTTCATGGCGTCCGAGCAAATAGGAATGTTATGCAATGGCAAGCGAAGCGTTTCATAAAAAGCCCGTACGAAAGTGTGGGGCTTTTTTATTGTATGGAGGGCTG
>JABSQK010000132.1 GCA_013215875.1 Lentisphaeria bacterium | reverse complement strand
GGTGACTGTACCGGTGGTGCACAAGCAAGCATGGTAACCCATCCAATGGTGCAAACCTATTATTTTTCTGGTACCAATATGCCGTTTGCCGGGCAAATCGTCGTGCCCTCCTATCTGCCAATCTATTCGACTCTGTCGAATTATTTATCCACTGTTCCCGGCGCGATGCAGGGCCTGGTAAAACATCCATTTGCATCTGATCTCGATGATAATTTACGTGAAATAGATGCCAATATTCCCATTGCTGAAGACACGGTGCCATCTGTCATAGGACGCATTCTAAAGGGCCGCTACGAAACCCGTGAATTCGACGGTGAAATTGAAACTGTAGAACACGAAAGCAGCGAAAGTTTAATCAAACCGGTAAAAACAGTCTTGATCCATGCCCGTGGTTGTGCATCTGCCAAACTCGTGGAAAAAGCCAAGGAACTCAAGCTCAATATCATTCTTGTGCAATCGGATCCGGATATGGAATCGGAAGCGTCGAAAGCATTACGCAAAAAAGATAAACTTGTTTGTATCGGCGGCAGTACCCCGGATGAAAGCTATCTCAATGCGATGAGTGTCATTCGTGTTGCCGAACGCGAAGGGGCCGATGCGCTTCATCCCGGAATCGGCTTCCTCTCTGAAAATGCACAATTTGCCCAACTCTGCGCCAGCCATGGCATAAACTTTATTGGCCCACCCGTTTACAGCATGGAGTGGATGGGAAACAAATCCAATGCAACCAATACAGCCAGGGATTTGAATGTACCTGTAGTACCCGGTAGTCATGGTGTCGTTACTGAGCCATCAACTGCTGCTATACTTGCTGAAGAAATCGGCTATCCAGTGATCATAAAAGCGGTGCATGGCGGCGGCGGTAAAGGCATACAAGTCGTGCACGACCCCGATCGTTTTGAAACGCTATTTGTCATGATTTCTGCTGAGGCAAAAAGTGCCTTTGGCAATGGCGATGTATACCTCGAAAAGTTCGTAGAATCCATGCGCCATGTGGAAGTTCAAATTCTTCGTGATACACATGGCAATACCAAGGTACTTGGCTTACGCGACTGCAGTGTGCAGCGCAACAATCAAAAAATTATCGAAGAATCTGCGTCGGCATTATTGCCCGCTGATCTGGAAAAAGCTGTCTATAAATACAGTGAAGATATTGCTGATAAAGTCGGCTATACTGGTGCTGGTACAGTTGAATTTATTTTCGACCTGGTTAATCAGGCAGTCTACTTCATGGAAATGAATACTCGCCTGCAAATTGAGCATCCTGTTACAGAGCTGGTGACCGGAGTGGATATAGTGAAGGCACAATTTGAAATTGCTGGTGGAAGCTCGATTAAAGATCTTAAATTTAAAGAGAAGGATTATGCCATCGAACTACGGATAAATGCCGAAAAGGCAGCACTCGGACCCGATGGTGAATTACAGTTTATTCCGGATCCAGGTACCATTACAAAATATGAAATGCCAGATGAATCCTACATTACCCTGCTCTCATCAATCTCAAAAGGACAAACGGTCAGTCCCTATTACGACAGTATGATCGTACAAATTATCTGTAAAGGAAAAGACCGCGAAGATACAATTAAAAAACTACTGAAGTATCTCGACGGGGTGAATATTAAAGGTGTATGTACAAACATTCCATTGTTGAAAAAGATTCTGGCTGATGAAACATTTAGAAGTAATGATTACGATACCAGCTTCCTGCCGAAGTTTATTGAGCGCATAAACCTTAAAAAGCTCATCAAGGAAATCGAGAAATC
>JABSQK010000131.1 GCA_013215875.1 Lentisphaeria bacterium | reverse complement strand
TATCATAGCGTTCAACAATTTTTCCTGAAGAGTTGATGACATAAAGGCAATTGTGCGGCATGCGTTTTCCAGTCAATTGATGCGCACTGCCAAGCGCCACCCAGATGCGCTCTTTCTTAGCCAGCTTCATTATGGTGCGCGTCTCTTCCTGGATTAGGTCCCAATCGAACCCGGTAAATTTACTGCGGCCAAAGGGATAGCCTGTCACAGCGGTTTCAGGAAAGTGTGCAAGATCGGCTCCCTTGGCCTTGGCCTGGATTATTTGCCTCTGGATTATCTCGGAATTTTTGCGCACATTTGTGGTGATCCCAAACTGACATGTCGCCACATTTACAATGCCTTTTTTGCGTCCCATCGTGATAGCCTCTCAATTATTATATTTTCGCCTACTATAAAGGAGGCCATTCATTAAGCAATCATATGGCTTGATTATCAAAAATTATCCGGTAATTTCAGACAAATAAAAAAAGGCTCTTCTATGCGTTTCGTTTTTTTAACAGATACCCATTTCGGTGATGGAATCCCCGGATACTATCAACAAATACCCTACCATAATAAGATCAACTCTATTATGGATGCATTGAAAGACTGGATCAAACAAGATGGGAATATAGATTTTGTTATGCATGGCGGCGATATGATCCACGAGTGCTCAGCCGAGAGTCTTAAGCAGGCTGTGGATTTGTTCCAGTTCGACATGCCATTTTACCATACCCTGGGCAATCATGACCTTGATGTTGAAAACTCTCTCGAGCTCTGGCTTGAACATGCCCCGCATTTCTTTAATGGTGGCAAACCAGAATACAGCCTCGAATTCGATGGCATCACCCTGCACAGCATCACCTCACATTATGGTGAAGACTCATTTTTCTGGGGCCCAACTCAGGACTTTCGTTTTGACCCGCCAGAACATGAAAAACTAATAGAGAAAGTTGCTAAACCTGGCATTCACATCGTCGTTGTCCATGTGCCAGCCTTTGGTATTCCCGCAGTCCAAATGGGCACAGAGAATGAACATCACCCGATTATAGAATCCTATAACAAGGACATTCTCGCTCTGCGGGAGGCCTGCCCCAACCTGGCCTGTGTTCTCAGCGGACATTTGCATATCAACTCCTGTAAGATCGATGGCGATACAGCCTTTGTCACATGCGCTGCACTAACAGAATCGCCCTTTGAATTTAAAGTCGTAGAGATTGATGAAAAGCAAATTAACATGCAGACCATTTCTCTCATAGATCAGGTCGATTTCAAAGCAAATTACGATTTCGAAAAAACATCTACACAGGGCCGGCCAATTGACCGTAACTTCTCATTCGAATTCTAAATAGGGGCTGCTGAATAATACATCAAGCAATTATAGTCAACAACTTACCGCATAAAAACCATTATGCGGTGCAGGCTTTTTTAAGAAAAAAGGAGAAAAGCCTTGCACCTCGTTAATGATGTATTAAAAAGTAAAACTACATAATCTACTGCGTCAGCTTCAATTTTACTGTATTAATTGCCAGTCGTTTCACTCCCTGCTGTCGCAAGCTCCAGCCCCAGCTACTACGTACTGTCAGTTTCATCTCGCTGGGGTGGTCGCTTCGCTCGCAGACCTTGTATCTCACGCACTTTTGACTTTTTCAGCAACCCCTAAATAGCTGGCCTTTATTTTACTTTTATAAATCATTTCCCTTGGAATCCCACACATCGCATCTACTGTTTTTCATAAATCAAAAGCAGGATCACTATGCAAAATCTTTTAGACTACGTGCACCCGACTCAGGGCGGCGATAACCACATTCTCTTTTCCAATGGCAATACCTTGCCCATTGCCACCACCCCTTTCGGGATGAATTCATGGGTGCCGCAGACAGTGAACAACGCTGGCTTTCAAGGCAGCTGGTTTTTTAATTCGGAATCCCATCGCTTCTTTGGTATGCGCTGCTCACACCAGCCCAGTGTCTGGCTCGCTGATTACGGCTGCTTTTCAATCATGCCACAGGTCGGCAAAGTTGTACTTGATAAAGGTGGCCACGACTCGGCCATTCGCCCGGAAGAGAGTATCATTAAACCGGACTACTGCTTTCATAAACTGCGGCGCTATGATACCACATTGGAATTGACGCCGACAGAGCGCTGCTCGGTCATTCGCCTGCGCTTCCCGGATACAGCTGACGCATGCCGGGTCTTCATTGATGGAATAAAAGAAGAACTACAGATCGATATTGATCGCGCTGCCAGACTGCTAACAGGCATCATTAAAATAAAGCGCGGCATCTTACCAGAAAGTTTTAACTTTCACTTTGCGATTAAACTGGATTGCGCGATTTCCGACTCCGGCTTGTTCAACGATGATGAGACCTGGGATGATAAGACCAGTCATTGCGCCCATAAACTTTCCGCTCGACTTGAGCTCGATGTAGAACCTGGAGCAGAAGTCATTCTTAAAATCGGTACTTCATACATCAGCACGGATCAGGCTTTGAAAAATCTTGATCGCGAAATAGGCGAAAAGGATTTCGATACTGTGCGTAAAGAAACCGCCGACACCTGGAACAGCTTATTGAACCGCATTGAGATTGAAGGCGATACCGAAGAGCAGCGCCGCACATTTTACAGCTGCCTCTACCGCGGCTTACTCTTTCCACGACGGACCTATGAAATTGACGATGAGGGCGAACCTTTTCATGCCAGTCCCTATGATGGTAAAATCCATCCCGGTGTGATGTATACGGACAACGGCTTCTGGGATACCCATCGAACCGTTTATCCCTTCCTGGCCTTGTTCTGTCCGGAACAACTCGGCGAGATTCTACAGGGGCTTGTCAATTCCAGCATCGAAGGTGGTTGGACACCCAAGTGGGCCAGCCCGGGTTATCTCAATTGCATGATCGGTACACATCTCGACGCTGTCTTTGCCGACGGCTATGTCAAAGGCATCACCGGCTGGGACACTGCCGCAGCATACAAAGCCATGCATCGCAATGCCTTTGAAACCGGTGATGATCAAGGTTTCTACGGCCGCCACGGAATTGAGGATTATGACAAATTAGGTTTTGTTGCTGAAGACCATGTGGTGCACGGTGCCTCACGAACTATGGACTTTGCCTATAACGATTTCTGTGTCGCCCAACTTGCTAAAGAACACGGAACCGAAGAAGATTACCAGACCCTGCTCAAACGCGCTGGCAACTATCGCAATGTCTTTGATGCCAGTATCGGTTTTATGCGTGGGCGCAATTCAGATGGCAACTGGGTCGGTGAAACATTCAATGAATTTGCCTGGGGCGGTCCTTTTGTTGAGGGCTCCGTTTGGCAATGCGGTTGGGCAGTTGGCCATGATCCTGAGGGACTCGCTGAACTCTTCGGTGGTCGCGAAGCCATGGCCGATAAACTCGATCTTCTGCTAGAAACACCACCGCACTTCGATGCGGGAAATTACGGCATTGAGATTCATGAAATGACTGAAATGGCCGCAGTAGATTTTGGTCAATATGCCCATTCCAATCAACCCAGCCATCACATTCTTTTTCTATTTGCCGCAGCAGGAAAGCCGTGGAAAACCGAACACGCCGTGCGCCGGGTAATGGATGAACTCTACGACTCCGGCCCCAAGGGGTTTTGTGGCGACGAAGATAATGGCGAAATGGCCTGCTGGTACTTACTCAATGCCATGGGCTTTTATCCGCTCTGCCCCGGGCATCCAAGCTATGTCTTAGGCAGTCCCTTATTTAAAAAACTCACACTGCACATGGAAAACGGTGAAGATCTTGTCATCACTGCGGATAATAATTCTCATGAAAATGTCTATGTCCAGGGCGTGCAGCTAAATGGGAATTCCATTTCCACGATTTTTGTAAATCATGCGGATCTTGCGGCCGGTGCCAACTTGGATTTCACCATGTCCGATCAGGCCAATAGTAGTCGTGAGATTTCGGAAGATGATTTGCCCTATTCACTTTCAAAGGATCTGTCCAATTCGTAACTTAGTACATTCAAAAAACCTGCTTGATGGCTTGTATAAAACCAATCTCAAACCATCGTTCTCTTTAGAGCGGAACTATAAAAAGGAATCATAAATGGCAACAGAAACAAACGTTGAAATGAACCGGGTAAACCCAGAGACACCTCGCCAGGAGGTTGTTGACCTCATGCGAAAAGACGGCTATGTGCTCATGAAAAATGCCCTGGATGCGGATTCCTTGGCCAAACTCAAGGAAGCCTATGCCAAAGAAGAAGCCGCTGTTCCCCACGAAGAAGGCGCCCTGCGAATGGAAGTGCCGATGATTCTCGGAAAAGGCGACGCCTTCGAAAACCTGATGGACTGGCCGGTCACCTTTCCGATAGCGCGCGATTTAATAGGCGAAGATATTTCACTTGCGACCGGTGGTGAGCTCGATCATAAATACCCCCATTCGAAGGCGTATATCGGCTGGCACAATGATTTCCAATGGATGAAAGATATGGCGTATCCGCTGCCAAATTTCTGGGTTCGCTGTACGTTTTTTGTTGATGATATCACCCAGGATATGGGCCCGTTTACACTTTTGCCCGGCAGTCATAGATCCGATCATGCCTGCCCCTATGACATGGGAAATAAATATGTAGAAGGCGAGATTGGCATTACTGGTAAAGCCGGTGATTGCCTGATTAATTGTACCGAGATCTGGCATAAAAATACCGATAATGTCTCAGACAAACATCGGCGAATGGTCATGGTTCTTTACAAACATATTTGGATGAAGGAATGGGAAGATGGTTCAGGCGTTTGCCCAAAACAAAAGGCCCGCCAGACCGATCCTATTCGAAAGCAGCTCGTTGGAGACATCCAATGGCATTGTACAAAAGAGTTTCCTGCAAAAGATGTTTAACTGAACTCTTATGAAACTTACTGAGCATCAAAAATCCTTTCTTGATTGTTTTGGTTACTTAAGTTTTCCCGGGCTCTTTAAAGATGAAATCTCTGAAATTATCGATGCCTTCGAAGCCATCTTCACAGAAAATGGCGGCGGCGATCTTCATGGACGCCCTCACACGGGCGAGTCGCGCACATGCATAATACCATTTATCGATCAGAGTATTTATTTATCGGCCTTAATGGATGATCCCCGGGTCAATGGACTTTTGATGGATTTACTTGGGGATGATTACACCTATACCGGTAGTGATGGCAATTATTATGCGGGTGATACAGCATGGCATTCGGATACGGATTGGTCAGGTGTAAAGCGGGGCAAGCCGCCAAAGACCTTTTACAAAATCGCTTTTTATCTGGACCCTGTTGATCACGATAGCGGTGCCCTGCGGGTAATTCCCGGTAGTCATAAATATGGCGATGTCTACGCAGAAAATTTGGAAAAAATAGCGAGTACTCCCGAAGCTGTTGGCTGCTCAGGCAATGAGATCCCCGCAGTTGTGCTGGCATCGAATCCCGGCGACATGCTTATCTTCAACCAAAACTTGAAACATTCCGCCTGGGGTGGCAGCAAGAAACGTCGCATGTTCACCCTCAACTGTTGCAGTCGCTATACTGAAGACGAAACTCAATATTTACACAATGAGATTAAACAACGCGCCCGATTCTGGATTAGCGATGTTTATGGTCCTGCCATGCTCGAGACTGCAGGCCCGGAACGCATGCGCCATCTCGAACAGCTTCTCGAGCATAAGCATATCCTGGAAGAAGCTGTAGAAGAGGCCAAAGAAAAAATGGCCGAGCCCTCAAGAGGCTAGATCTGGTAAATTTCAAGCATTCTATGTTTTTACCCTATTAACTGGAAACCAAGAAAATAAGACTATATTAGTTATCATGACTATTGCTGACTTACAAAACTTATCTCTACACGAGAAACTGCAGATTATGGAAGCTATTTGGCTTGATCTAAGGGACCACGCAGATACCTGCCCGATTCCAGCAGAGCATCTGGAGATACTTGAAAAACGTCGTGAGCGCTTAAGTTCTGGCGAAGCATCCATTCGTGATTGGGACCAGATAAAGAATAGTATCGGCAGACCGTGATAACTGTTCAAATTTCCGATGACGCCATCGAAGACCTCAATGAAGGCTTCCTTTTCTATGAAGCTCAAGAGTTTGGTTTAGGCGATTATTTCCTCAGTAACCTTCGCGGCGATATTGAAGGGCTGAAAGTCATGGGTGGCATTCACCAGGTTTTGCATGATGACTACCACCGTGTTTTAAGCCGGGTATTCCCTTACGCAATCTATTATACATTCTCCGATGAGATTGCTATTGTATGGGCAATTGTAGATTGTCGTAAAAATCCTTCCTGGATAGAAGCTCATATTAAAGGAACAGAATAGTGAATCCCATGAATGCCGTAACCCATCTAGATGCCAGTGCCGCTGCTGAAGACGTGTCTTCTCTACTAGAGGAAGATGGTTGTGTCATTGTTGATAATTTAATTAGCGAAGCAGACATGGATTCCTTTATGGCAGACATGCAGCCTTGGCTAAAAGAGCGAGACCTGGGGCATGATGAATTCTCAGGTCACAAAACCCGGCGCGTATCCGCCCTCATCCCCCGTTCGGCCATTGCCCGCGAAATAGCCGTGCAACCTACGGTAATTGATGTGTGCAATAAACTGCTTTTGAAAAATTGTGAAGCCTATCGATTACAGGTTACCCACATGGTTAACATTAATCCCGGAGAAGTACGGCAACGGGTGCACCGGGATGATGAAATTTTCCCAGAGGCATTTCATAAGGGTCTGCCTGATATGACTAAGCTGGTTCATTGTATGTGGGCGGTTTCAGATTTTACAGAAGAAAATGGTGCGACGTCCCTGGTGCCTGGCAGCCATAAATGGGACCGCAGCAGAGAACCCAATGAAGACGAAATTATCCCTGCTGTTATGAGCAAAGGATCTGTGGCCTTTTACTTGAATGGTACCTTGCATGGTGGCGGCGCCAATACATCCGAGGACAGTGCACGAGTTGGCGCACTCTTTGGTTATAGCCTGGGATGGTTAACTCAGGAAGAAAACATGTATCTAACATGTCCGCCAGATGTTGCTCGCGACTATAGCGAGGAATTACAGAAACTGATTGGCTACGATTTATTTCACGCCACTGCCGGCTGGGTAGATGATGCACATCCACTGATGCTTCTAAAAGATGATGCTGATTTTAAAGACTTGCGCGTATTATAAGCCATTGCTAGTTGACATTCCATTGATTTTTAATAGTTTAGGTCCAGTCAAACACAAACTAATAACCATCGGATATATATGGCAACACTAGCACCAACAATTTCCTATCTTACAAATATTTATTTTGGCTCGGGCATGGTATCAAATGTTTCTGAAATCTTAAAGCAACTCGGTTGTCAACGACCATTGATAGTGACTGATCAAGTATTAATGGATGTTGGCCTGGTCAGCAAATTAGGCCTAAGTCACGCTCCTGCCTTTACAAACGTCTTCTCTAATCCTTCGGAAACCAGTGCCTTGGCAGGTTTAGAACCATATCTCTCCAATGACTGTGACAGTATCATTGCCTTGGGCGGCGGTTCGCCGATTGATTGTGCCAAAGGCATAGCAGTAATGGTGAATCATCCACCGCCCTTAGACGATTATGCATTTGTAAATGGCGGTCTGACGAAGATCACTGATAATTTACCACCTCTAATTGCCATCCCCACTACTGCTGGTACAGGCAGTGAAGTGGGACGAGCTGCTTTACTAACAATGGACAGCGGCAATAAGATCGCTCTAGTCAGCCCCCACCTGATTCCCAAAGCCGCAATCTGCGATCCGGAATTAACTCTGGGACTTCCCGCCTGGTTAACTGCGGCCACTGGCATGGATGCAATTTCTCATTGTGTTGAAACCTACTGCAGTCCGAAACTAAATCCGGTCGCAGAATCAATTGCTTTGGATGGGCTTGGTCGCGCCTGTAGAAATTTGAGTGCAGCAGTATTGCAAGGCAGCGACATCACTATTCGATCGGAAATGATGATGGCAGCGCTGCAAGGCGGCCTGACCTTTCAGAAAGGTCTGGGACTCATCCACAGTCTTAGTCATCCGCTCGGTGCTGTGGAAAAAAGTCCGCATCATGGAACCTTAAATTCGATTTTTCTGCCGCCCGTATTGCGTTATAACATGAGCACCTGTCCAGAAAAAATGGACCGTATGGCTGAAGTTGTAGGTATTGGATCCGGTGATGAACTACCTGATTTTTTCGCAGCACTCAGTGCTGAGATTGGCTTGCCTAGTCGGCTCTCCGAACTGGGCCTAACGGCTGATGACCTGGCGCCTATGCCTGAATTGGCAATAGCGGATCATTGCACCTTGACCAACCCCGCATCAGCAACTGCTGCGGATTGCAAAAAGCTTTACGAGGAATCGAACTAAGCAATGAGCGAACTGCGCGACTTTTGGGAACGGGAAGGCTATATCGCTGTATCAGATGTATTTGATAAAGCACGCACCGAAAATCTCTTGCGCATATGTGACGATGTATTGGCACAGTTTCTTGATTGTTGTCCGGAAAGAAAAAAACCGGGCGGAGTTGATGACCGCAATATGCGCAATCTCCATCGCCGCAGTTATTTCAAAGATAAGCCGGACGATTTTGTTTTTATGATGGAGGCTTTCGCCGACCCTGCCCTGTCAGATATCGTTGAAGAAATCCTCGGTAAGAAAATTATCCTGCGGGGCACGACTTATTGGTTTACTCCAACAAATATGAATATCGCCGGTAACTGGCATCGCGATATTCAGTTTCTTGGCAAGGACCCTGAAGAGCAAAAAGTCTATGTCGAATCGCAGGAAGCACAATCCGGGGCGCAACTCATGCTGGCGCTGACCCCAACGGACTGCAGCCAATACTTACCCGGTTCGCATTTGCGTTGGGATACGGATGAGGAGTTGCACATGCGTCTGGGCGATGACTGCATACATGCCACTCAAGACCTTGAAGGCGCCGTGCGAGTGAAACAGGAACCGGGTGATGTGACCATTCTCAATGCCACAGGACTGCACCGCGGCGATTATTTTAATGATGTCTTACGCCGCACGGTGATGATTACCTATACGACTGAAGAGGAGCCGATAGACGATTACTTTAGTTTGGCTCCTTGGTGCCTGGAACCCGGCTATCTAGATGGCATGAATGATTATACCAAAGCTTTTTACCAACGCTACATCGATCAATATACAGATTTTTGGAATAGTAAAACGAGAAAAAATGGTTGGGATACATAACAATGGATTTACCAAAAAGGAATATTAAAATGAAAACAAAGATTGGACTATTTTCCGGTGGCATAGAAATATATTGGAAAGATTGCGGCATGCCCGAGTTGCCAGAACTCATGGAAAAGGATGTGCAGCGTTTAATTGACAAGCTTAGCGAAAAATATGAGGTCGTTTATCCGGGTCTTGCTGGCAATGAAGAAGAATCCATCCGCTGTGCCCGTGAAATAAGGGATGCCGGAGTTCAAACAGTCATCGTTTACCATGCAACATATGTCGATGATGATATGTCCTTTGCAGTCATCGATGAACTGGGCCCTAAGATTTTTACTATTCTCATGCACTCACAGGGAATAAAAGGGATTCCTGAATCCATCGATATGGTTCCAGCCGGAACAACCTGGGGAAACAACAGCTCTGTGCAAATTTGCGGAACCCTAAAACGCATGCGCCCGGATTATCAATTTGCTTATGTCTTTGGTGATTTTGACGGACCCCGGATTTACGATGAAATTGATGATTATATAAAAGCTAATCGCGCCGTCAATAAATTACGCGGCAGCCAAATCATGTACATGCCGCACCGTTGCACACAAGTACCTATGTATGATACATATCCGGATGATACAAAAATGTGCGCCCAGACGGGTGTACGCATTGGCTTCCTTTCGACAATCGAGTTTGTCGAAGAAATGGACAATGTTTCTGAATCTGAGACAGACGCACTCTACCGTGAAATTACCGAAAAATATGAGGTCGTAGAACCGACCGAAGATGAAGTCCGCCGTTCGTGTCAGCAATCAATCGCCCTGGAAACTATTGCTCGTCGCCATAAAGTGGATGCGCTGGCCATTGATACGGGGCCGGAAATTACCCCGCGTACAGGGTCTTTACCCGCACTGGCCATGGCCCTGTTGATTGATAAGGGATTCGTCGTAGCAACTGAAGGCGACTTAAGTGTTTCCGTCGGCGGATTAATTCTGCAAAGTTTAACCGGCGGCAAACCTGTGCAATTCTGGGAACACCTGATGTTTGATGAAGAAAAAAATTGGATACTGGGTGGCCATGAAGGCGGCTCTGCCGGATTTAGCATGGCGCATAAGGACTACCGTCCAAAATTGCGCTGCACCCAGTATGTCGACTTTCGCAACTGGAAGGGCGCCCCACACAATGCTGTCTTACCAGAATTCATTACAGAGCCGGGGCCTGTTACATTGATCAACTTATTCCGTGGCGAACAGGGCTATGAGATGCGCTATGCAACCGGGCAATCTGTTGACACGCCGCCACGTCCTGTGCATTTTGAGCACACCATTTTTCAACCAGACATTCCCTTAAATGACTATTTTCACCGCATGAAAGACATTGGGGTCTGTCATCACTTTGGTTTGGTTCATGGCAGCCTGGGCCCGCAACTAGAAAAAGTTGCGGAACTACTTAAGATGCCCTGTATCTGCTTAACAAAGTAAATGGCTTAAGTTATTTCTGTCACCTGCACATTAGAGAACAAGTCTCTCAGAAGCATTAAAAATAAAGCCGAATAATGTTATTTTCCTTTTTTCTATGTTATTTGAATTTTTCTATGTATATTACAATTTAAAGACAATGAATAAAATATCAAATAATTGTTCAGTAGAAGATTCACTGAAGACACCGCTGCTATACAATGAGGCCCCTATAGGCGGGAATTACCTTGGCAATAATATTCTCGAATTACGCACCAAGGGCTTCACCATTCTAAGAAATGTTTTCGAGCGAGATAGTGTTGATGCCTATCGTGAAGCTGTCGAAGAAGAGCTCTTAGAAAACGACGAAGGTCGTGATTATTTGCCAGAGGAGGCAGATCTCGCTCTCGCACCCATACTCGCTCCGCGCCTGCGGGAAATATTGCCACATGCGGTTTCAAAGCCACCAATCATTGTTCATGCAACCCTCGATAGCTATATACAATCTATTAGTAAAGCGCGAAAACATAAACCGGCAAAAACACACGATCCGCACAAGGGTTGGCATAAAGATGGGCGCCATTATATCGAAGGGCCCGTTGAGCCATATTTCAACATGGTATCTGTAACGACCTACCTCCGCGATTTGGATGAGGACGAGGATGGTCCAACTCAAGTCGTCGTCGGTTCACATCTATGCAATGACAATCCGTTTCATGGCGATGGGCGCGTGCAGGCAATTAGAATGAAAAAGCAGGATCTGCTTATATGGATTCAAAAAGTCTGGCACCGGCCCCTGCCCCGTCTGAAAGAAGGCAATCGCTACTTTTTCCTTTATCGTTTCGTGCCGCCAGTTATCGATAATGAAATCCTTACAGAGCTCCCGCCACCAATAAAACGTCTATGGGATGCAACAGATGACCCGGCATTAAAATTCTATCTTGGTGGACTCTACCAGGAGAAATAAATTCTAATTTTTAGTGTTTAATTTTTAGTGTTGAGTTAGAGATGGTTCTAGGCGCCAGGATTGGAAGGTACTAGGAAAATAATTCGCGAAAAGCATTTATACCTACATGTTCTACAAATCTACATGGTAATAATGATTAGTTGAATCCCCGCAACTTTAATATTCAGCATACTGTTGTACTTTAGTGAGCTATGAATCAGAAGCCGAATATCATTTATATTCTAGGGGACGACCACCGGGCCGATCATCTGGGATGCGCCGGACACCCCATTCTAAAAACACCGAATCTCGACCAACTGGCCAAAGACGGCGTGCGTTTCAGCCATGCTTTTTGCACCAGCCCAGGCTGTACACCAAGCCGTGCTTGTCATTATACGGGACTGTGGGAACGGACCCATGGGGTAAATTTTAATAGTGGCAGCAGTCTTTCCCTCGAGCACTGGCACGAGAGTTTTCCGATGGTACTAAAACGGGCTGGCTATTTTCTTGGCTGGGTTGGAAAAGACCATGTACCCGTTGGCGATGGTGGTGGTAGTGGTCAATTGGAAACAGACTTCGATTACTGGTATGGCAATTATGGACATACCGGATTTTATCCTAAAGACTTGTTCGAAGATGGCGGGCTCTATCGCAGTTCCGAAAAAGATACGCAGGTGGAATTGTTCGCCGAAGCAGTAGCAGATTTCTTAAGCCCAAGTGAACGCTTCCGCGAGAATGCTGTTGAGCCATTCCCTGTCCGCCCGCCAGATGACCCATTCTGCCTCTGCGTCACCTTTAACCTGCCGCATGTCACGGGTATTGAAACCATGCAACAACGCGAGGATGATGACGACTTATATAAAAGTGCCTATCGCGACAAAGCCCACTTATTCAAGCCGCCAGAAAGTTTTGTATCTTATGACGATTCCCGCAAGAATCCCAAACTACCACCGGATTTATACAGCGGTGTATACCTCAAGTGTTATGACTTTGTGAAAGATGCAGAGTCACTCGTCGAGCAGCAGATTCGCAGTTGCCAGGTTGTTGAAGGTATGGATCGCTTCGTCGGGCAATTGCGCCAACAGCTGGAAACACTGGGACTAGCAGACAATACCATCATCATTTTCTCGACGGATCATGGGCTGCATTTCGGCGAACATGGCATCGGCGGAAAATGCTTTTTATACGAAGAGGATATTCGTATCCCTCTAATCATATATGATCCGCGTCAGGATAAAGATAAAGCCGGACAGGTCCGCGATGAAATCATCGCCGCTCCCGACTTGGCTTCCACGGTACTCGATCTTTGCGGCCAGGACATACCATCGTGCATGCAAGGCCTAAGTTTGAAACCGCTTTTGGATGGGCTGAGCATCGATTGGCGCGATGAACTATTTACCGAACAGTTGATGGACATTCAGAATTATCCGCGCCATGAAAGTGTGCGTACAAAGGATATGAAATACATCCGCTACTTTGCCCGAGCGGAAGATCCGGAACAGGAAGGAAATGATTTTCGCAGCACTCTGGATAATTACCAGGACTTTCTGCACGCATCTCTCAATGGTGAAGAACCGGTCTATGAAGAACTTTTTGATTTAAAAAATGATCCGCATGAGATGCACAATCTCGCAACTGACCCTGCCTACGCAGGCGCACTCAACCATTTACGAAAGCGGCTCCTAGTACTTGGAAAAGAGGTACTGTAATTATGCAGTATGACCAACTCAATTATATCCCTGAAGAACAGGACCCGAGTATTACTATAGAAACCCGCGATCTGATCATGAAGATTATTGACAATACAGGATTGTCCTTAACTGAAAATACAGATACGAAAGCTGCATTCAGCAAGTATGGCACCAATGGACTTGTTCCCTTTAGTCATCACCTCGGTTATCATGGTATCCGCACACTCTATGATAAGACGGAACGACGCAACATTGTTGTTCCGTTTGCTTCATCCTTGAATCTACAAGGCGCCGTGCTGGAGGGCATAGAGTCTGATCCAGTAGACGAACGCGCCTGGGCAGGCATGGCCAGGGGTTGGCCTATACGAATGGAAGCCCGCGGGGATGGCACCATTCTGATTTTGGACCCCCTGCCAAAATCACAAATTTCCTACAGTATCGAATTTCAACCAGCAGAACCAGATGGCATTGATTTCTCAATCCGCTTTAGCTTAGCCAAAAAACCGGCTGAGGGGCCCGTACAACTAAAAGGATCATGGCCTTGCTATATGAATGCCTACGATGATGTCCGTTTTCATTATCCCCAGGGGTCTGCAGAAGACTGGCAATGGGCATCACTCGGAGAACAACCTGACAGGGTTGTTGGTGAATCCGTCGGTTTCACATTTTTGGACGATTACTATACTGTAGAAAACCAGGCATTTCCCATGGGCTACGGGCGCATCGGTGACTACGCCATGACACTGATGTTTGATGACCCATCTGTGCAATTTTTTGTGATCACCTCCGGCGGTCATACCCCCACCTCCTCTGTACAAAACCCAGCATGGGATTTTTCCTGGACCGTGGATGATTATCCATTAAATGAAGAAATCGGTTTTAATGGGCGAATGACCTACAGCCCATTTAAAGGTGAGGATAAAATTATGCAGGGTTACAATGATTGGATAAATAAAAAATGAAACCATTTAAAACAGCCGCAAATTTTCTAGCCCCGATCCGGGCAGCCAACCTTATTCAACTCGATGTATATACGGATACCCGAAACTTTATACATATTTGGTTACCGGAAAACTATGGCAAATCCCCCAATGACTGCTGCACTTTCGACCGCTCGGAAGACCGGCACTTCTTCATGGACGGTGATACCCAGGTCAATACTCTCACGCGGCCGGGAATTTTTGAAATTCGCGGCGAAGTTATTCCTATTGAAAATGGCGTTGATTTGAAACTCACGATCAGTAACTTGTCAGACGAGCCACTGCCGGAATCCATCGCTGGGGTTTGTATTCAGTTTGCTGCGGCCCCTTCGTTCACGGACACAACACTGGAACGCTATTTCTATGTGCACGAGGATGAGATCACCTTTGCACAGCCACCCTATCAAGATTATGACCACGGCCATGCCTGGTTCTGGGGTACTCTGCCAAATGAAACCCATAAGCACAACCCGCCAGCAGAACTTGGCTTTATTGGACTTGCCAGCAGAGATGGCAACTGGGTGATTGGGCATGGCTGGGAGAACGGATCGTCTATCTGCGGCAATTGTCACCCGACCATTGCCTGCATTCATGCAGACCCATTGATGCCGGAAATACCACCGGGAGAAACTGTCTCAACAAAAGGCGTGCTTTACATTATGGAAGGAAATCCCGAAAGCTGTCTGGAACGGTATCGAAATGAATTCTTAGAATCAACAAAGAGTACATAATGTCCGATATCTTAACAGTTGCTCTTTGTCAATTCAATGTCATTCCTGGCAACATCAGTGGAAATCTCCAGCACGTTCAGGCCTTGGCAAAGAAGGCCGCTGATATTGGTGCCCAACTCATTGTTTTTCCTGAAGTCGCTTTGTCAGATTATTACCTCGATGATTTTTCGTCCATGGCTGCAGCAATTCCAGGTGAGCAATCGGACATCATTTCGCAATTGGCTAAGACAATAAATAGTCATATTGCCATAGGACTTGTGGAATTAGATAATGGCAAATTATACAATACAGCTATTCTCGTAAGTCCCGCTGGAGAGATTGTTGGCAAATATCGCAAAACGCATTTGTCTGTCGATACCCGTGGCGGGACCATCAAGGCAGAAACCGAAGAGTTTGGTGCTGGCGAGGAGCTGCCTGTTTTTGAAACAGAACTGGGTACCATAGCTATGATGATCTGTAAAGATGGGGATTACCCGGAAGTCGCGCGAGTGCTTGCCGTGAAAGGCGCGGAGATCATTTTGTGGTTAACGAATCGAGCGGGTGTTAATACCGGCGCATCTGTTCACTATGCTCACAGCAATTGTTCCGCGGTCATAACAAGTAATCGCTCGAAGGGCCATGCCCTGGGCGGTGGCAGTATCATCGTTGATTGCTCCGGAAAAAAGCTTGTCGAAGCAAATGAGGATGCAAGTATCCTGCATGCAGGAATTGACATGGATAATTTAAGAGAAAAACGAAAAATCCATTGGGAAGAGACCCGGGTACGCAGAGCGGAGCTTTATGGTACGTTAGGTAGACTAGGTCTACCAGTCGCTGACAGGTTTAGTTAGCGATTCTACCATCCCTCCCAGCTACTACGTAGAGTAGCGGGATAAGCGACTGGTAGCCACGGATCAGCATGATGTGAAATTATTATTAGTAGGAATCTTGTTTTCTTTAGAGTAAGCTAGCCCAGGTCGCAGGCCTAATGGCACTTCCTTAAGGAGTAATATATCCATTTCTGTGAATACAGAAAGTGTCACCTTTGACTCTCATTTTCTCTCGTGGCTTGATCATAAATGGAAACTTTTGAACTCGCCTTTTCTGGCACCGAG
>JABSQK010000130.1 GCA_013215875.1 Lentisphaeria bacterium | reverse complement strand
GGGTTCTCTAGATCTTAGCCTGGATGATTTGTTTAACCTTGAAGTGACCTCCGTGTCGAAAAAAGCGGAACCTCTGTTTAAAGCAGCATCAGCCATACATGTGGTAACTGCTGAAGATATCAAACGCATAGGGGCTCGTTCCATACCAGAAGCATTGCGCTATGTGCCGGGCTTAATAGTCTCACGCATAAGTGCAAATAGATGGGAAATTAGTGTTCGTGGATTTGGTGGTGCTTATACAAATAAGCTACTCGTATTAATGGACGGCCGGACACTTTATACGCCTACGTTTGGTGGTGTATTCTGGAATCAGCATCATACAAATATGGACGATATTGAACGTATCGAAGTAATTCGTGGACCAGGTTCCACATTATGGGGTGCAAATGCTGTAAACGGGGTAATCAATATTATCACCAAATCATCTAAATATACTCAGGGTGGGCAAGTACATGTCGGTGGAGGAGATTATATGGCAGATGCATCTTTTCGTTATGGATTTGAGCCAAAAGAAAATATGTTTTTACGCTTTTATTCACAAGATAGATATATCGAAAATTATAAAAATCTAGCGAATGGCGAAGAACATGGACGCTGGAATATGCTGGTCTCTGGCTTCCGCATGGATTGGCAAATGACCGATGACGACCTTCTTACATTTCAGGGCGATTGGTTTAGAAATAATTACGATACAACTGTTAATAAGAATACTGACAAACCAATTGATGGTGGGAATCTAATTTTTCGGTACAGTAAAAAACTGAATAATGATTCCGATTTTAAGGTTCAGGCCTATTATGACTATTATCGGCATAAGGAACAAACAATCCAGGTATTTGAAGCAATACGCGACACATATGATATAGAAATACAATATAGTTTTAAGCTTGGGTCCCATGAAATAAATAGTGGAATTGGTTATCGTGAATCAGAATTTGATTTTATTGCAGATCCATTTGCTACATTTGTATTCTTTGAAGATGAACGAATAGAAATTGCCAATTTTTTTGTTATGGATAAAATTTCTATCATTGAAGACAAATTGTCTCTTACCTTAGGATCCAAGTTTGAGTATAATAACTATACCCATCTTGAAATACAGCCCAACGTTCGTCTGGTGTGGACTCCAGATGATAAAAATACCGTGTGGTTTTCTGCTTCACGAGCAGCCCGAACACCCGCTGCAGCTGAAACGACTTTGTTTATGGATATTCTTGGGCCACCACCGGCAATTCAGATTCTCGGTTCAGAAACAATCGATGCTGAAGATATGAAGTCGCTTGAGCTAGGCTGGCGCACAAAACTCACAGAGAGTTTTATGATCGATCTGGCAACATTTTATAATGAGTATGACGATCTCCTGGGGCAAAATACAACATTTGTTGCTGGATTGCCTGTCATAGTCGAAATTGAGAATAATGGCGAGGCGGTTGTGTATGGTGCTGAATTGTCAGCGGTTTGGTTTGTCAGTGACGAATTCAATATCCGCACAGGGTACAGTTATGCACATATGGCTGCGAAGGCTTTGATGGAGGCCGACCCTTCTAAAAGTATTTTTAATGTAACAGAAGCTTCAAATGAGGAAGACCTTCCAAGGAATACTTTATATATGATGACTCATTATGAATTGACCGATAGCATCAATATCGATGTAAATGTATCCTATATCGATTCTGTAGGCTATTCAGCACAATTTGGCTCACGAAATACAAATAGCTTGATTCGTACAAATGTGCGTCTTTCCTATTCACCGAATAAAGATTTCGAATTTTATATAATGGGAACAAACTTGCAGGATAAATGGACCAATGAAACGGGCAGTGGTTTTGGCTATGACAGTATGGAAATACCACGTACTGTATTTGCTGGACTAAGAATGAAATTTTAATAAATATTTTAGCTAGACAGATTAATTTGGGTTAGCAGTTTTTCGAAACAAGGCATCTCATAATGAGGTGAAGTCGATCAATAATGCAGACTTAGGAATAAAGAAATAGGAGAAAAAATATGAACGTATTGGTTATCGATGACTCGCTCTTGATACGAAAGCAGCTCAAAACCTTTTTTGAAAAGGAATTGGATTTTACAGTCGTGGCAACAGGCAATGATGGACATGATGCTGTTAGTTTGTACAAGGAACATAAGCCGGACATTGTCACACTCGACTTAACCATGCCGAATAAAGATGGCAGCCAGGCTCTAAAAGAGATCATAGAATTCGATTCTCAAGCTCGTGTGGTGATTTGCAGTGCGATTAAAGATGCGGCTAAAATTACAGAAACACTTGAAGTTGGCGCACGCTGTTTTATTAAAAAACCCCTGAAATTAAGAGATCCTGAGTACATACAATCCATTAAAGATGATATAGAAGAGGCGCTGGAAGATTAACAGAGAGATTGTATCCAGATCAGTTACCTTGAATTGATACGCGAAAACAGTGAAAGAAATTGAGCAATTTTATAAATCAGCCAAAAAGCTCACTGTTGATAAATAGCAATAAGTTAAGAAAAACCTCTCAATTTACCTGCCTATTGAGCTCAATATTGCCATTTTCTAAATAGTCTAAAATTACAACACTGAGTCTAGATGCCTCTATTTTTTCGAAATGCGAATAATTTATTTCAAACTAGATCTGTAAATTCTCTCAATATTTTCATATAATTGAATAAGCATTTATTTGGTGTAATTCAATGATTTACTGTCAAAATATTCGCAACTTATAAATTGCTTAAAATTACCTTTTTTTCAGTTCATATTTATCATAATTGAGGCTTCTGGAATGGAAATTGCGATATAGATAGGAAGAGGCTTAGGCCCTATAAGGAGATGGCAATGAATGTTTTAATAGTGGATGACTCGCTCTTGATACGGAAGCAGTTAAAATTATTTTTCGAAACGGAATTGGATTACACGGTTGTAGCAATGGGTATTGACGGGAACGATGCTGTGAGCCTCTATAAGGAATACAAGCCGGATATTATGACGCTTGATTTGACTATGCCAAATAAGGATGGTTGCGAAGCATTGAAAGAAATCATCAACTTTGATCCTGACGCTCGTGTAGTCATCTGCAGTGCCATTAAGGACGCAGCTAAAATTACGGAAACCCTTATTGGGGGCGCTCGCAGCCATATCAAAAAACCGTTGAAACTTCAAGACCCGGAATTTATCCAACTGGTGAAAGATGATATCGAAGAAGCCCTCGAAGACTGACAAATAAAAGTTATGAAATTTTGGAGTGTTAATGTTTAAATCAATACATACTGCTTGTGCGTCACCAAGAGCAATATGTCTGGCTATATTGATTGGCTACATAATTAGCTCCGCTTCCTTGTATGCTGACAGCCTTTATGTGTATTTACCGACTCTAAAGTCTGTTCAAGAAATGGAGAAAGTCCTGAAGGTGGATCCTGCATTGTCTGGATTTACCATAACAGTATTTGGAAAATTCAGTGAGTTAAAAAAGCAACATAAAGCCTCTCCAGCCGATGCACTCATTATTCCATCCTCATTTAGTAAATTTAATAAGGGTTACAAAGACTCAATGCAATTTACTCTGAAAGATAAAAAATCCTTTAATTATCTTTTATTATCGATCGTCAAAGGTAAAAATAAAAATCAACTCAGCACAGAATCCATTGGTATCGTCGACGAACTGGGGCGCAAAGATACTAAAAAATATGTGCACAGATTGCTCGGCAAAGTCAAACGAATAAAACGTGTAACAAAGCCCGATGATTTAATGCCGCTACTCGCTCTTCAGAATGCATCAGTTATCCTGGTGCGCCCCCACGTCTATGAAATTTTAAAATTGAAGTATGCCACTGAGACATTTGAAGTCTCAAAAAGCATCGATATCCCTTTCCCTGTTCTCACTGTAAAAGAAGGTCTTTCAGCAGATAAGTTGGAAAAATTGAAGTCAGTTTCTGAAGCAACAATCAAGGGATTGGGTTATTCAGGAAAAACGATTATTGGAGATAAAAAATGAAAAAAATATTAATTATACTAGCATTGCTATTGGGGATACCCTTAGCAGCCAAAGATAAGATACTGGTTTGTCGAAAAGCCTCTTCCCAATTCAAAGATGCATACGACTCAATAAACGCAGAGGTAAGTGAGGATTATGAAACAGTCGATTATGTGATCGATAAAGCGACGACTTATGCACAATTTAAGGCAAAGATTGATAAGCTGAAACCAGCGTTACTTGTTTTGATGGATAACCAGGCAGTAAAGTATGCAATGGCATATAATAAAGAAGATTATGACTACGCTCAAAAATTAAAAGGTGTAGCCATCATGGCCCTGAATTTGAGAAAAATACTCAAGGGCAATAAAAATATTTGCGGTATTGAGTATGAAGTGCCTGCGTATACACTGGTGACAAGCTTTCGCCATATTGTGGATGCTGATATAGGTAGTGTTACGGTATTTTATCGTGGCAGTCAGCATAAAGAGATGATTGCTGTAGCCACTGCGCAATTGAAGAAAGAAGGATTGGAGCTGCATGCGATTGATGCAGAAGATAAAGGTGCCGACGTGCGCAAAGTGGCGCGTTATCTTATAAAAAATGTAAAGAATAAAGCTAAAAAGGCGGAGTTGATTTGGGTTATTCCTGACTCAGGCATGCTGAACAAACTTACATTTGGACCTGCATGGGTTAAGACTGCTCGAACTGTAAAAACACCATTTCTCACTGGCATCGATAAATTTGCATCTCCAAAAATGAACTTCTGTACTTATTCTGCATCGCCAAATCATAAAGACCTGGGCACGCAAGCTGGAGAAATGATCCTCTCCGTATTGGAAGGGGAAGAGCCGGTTGAGCTAGGTGTCGAGTATATTCTTTCGGTGCTTAAATCAGTGAATGTTACTAAGCTCGAAGAACTGGGAATTAGTCTAAAACACAAGAATCTCAAAAATGTGAGGATCTTGAAATGACAGATAAAAATAAATCAATTAAAACAAAGCTCTTATTGAGTAGCATGCTTACTGTAACTGTGGCTTTCATTATTGTAGGTATCATCGTTTATTTAAACCTCAATTCAATGTCCGGTAAATTTCTTGATAAAAGCAAATCCACATCGGATGAATTGGTCGCAGATATGAAACTAGGGGCAGAAAAAACCACCACAAAGATAAAAGAATTTTATGAAAAATCATTAAAGAAAAAAGGTGAGAATATACTCGACAGAGATAAACTCGTAATCACTCCACTATTTCTTGATAATTCGTTTAATGCCACAAAAGAACTACTAACAAAAGTTTTTGCACTGGACGATGAAATACTTGCCTTGAGCTTTTTTACTGTTGAAGAAGAGAAGATTAAAGCATGGGTCTATTTAGATCGAAAATATCCTAAGGGGCTAGGTTTAATCACAGTATATGATAAAAAGACACACTCGTGGAATTCGAAAATAAATAAGAATGCAATTACCGTTAAAGATCTGCGTGTGGCAGAAATTTCAAAATTGAGTAAAAAGGATATTCGCTTGATTGATTTTACCCTACGTGATACGAATGGAAATGAAAAAACGGTTCAGGCATATGATTGTATCGTACCTATTTTTGATAACAGTGATGATGCAACGGTTGGTGAACTAAAGCAAGAGGGTGAAGCGGTTGGTTATTTGCGCTATGTCATAACACTGGAAAAAATGCAAGATGCAATAGCGGCAGAATCGATGGAACTGACAGCAGCGTTAAAAGAAAAGGAAGCAAACAACGCGGCCACTTTGATCGACACTCAGAATATGGCCAAGGAGAGTCTCAACTCGAGTTTAGTTATTGTTGCTATAAGTGGTATGATCATATTATTGATTACGTTCTTCATCTCTCGGATTGTTAGTTCAAAGATGACAGATCCCATAGTTGAGTTAACAGATTTTGCAAGAGTTATAGCCGATGGTGATTATAGCAAGGCAGTGGAAATTGATTCTGATGATGAGATAGGTGTCCTGGGAAATACATTTGAAACAATGCGCAAGCAAGTAAAAGAGTTTACCGAGAACCTGCAATCCCTGGTGGATGAAAAGACAAAAGAAGTATCCGATATCCTGCAGGCGGTAGATCAGGGAATTTTTACTATTAATACTGATTTATCCGTGAATAAGCAACACTCTCTTAGGGCGGAAGAGCACTACCAGGTTGGTGTCTTTGAAGGAGAGGATTTAAATACCTTATTTCAAGTTGAAGAAAAATATTCTGAACATTTTGAAAAATGGATGCGATTAGTTGAGCAACCAAAAAAATTGAAACGCTGGACGAAGTATTCAGAACTTAGTCCTGTAAAAGAAATAAAACAAATGATCGGGACTGAAGAACATACCATCGCGATTCATTATCTACCGATTCTCGAAAATGAGAAACTGTCTAAATTAATGGTGATTAGCACAGATATCACAGAAGAATTGAAAGCAAAGATTGCCCTTGAAGAAACAAAGCGTGAGCAGGAAGTACAAATGCAGCGTGTAATTGGTTTGATAAATAATGATCAAAGCGCGATCATCACATTTTTTGAAGAATTAAAAATAGAAATTGATATCTATAAACCCCCGCTTATTGAGGAAAATATCAATCCGCGCATAGACGATCTCTTTAGATCAATGCATACCATTAAAGGAAATGCAGGCTCATTTGGATTTAAAGAAATTGCTCGTATTGCAGGTGTGGCTGAGGATGCCATGGATAAAATACGTGAAGGAGATGGCGACTTAGTCGCGTGTGCGGATAAATGGAATGATACAATTATAAAACTGGATAATGAGTATTTGCAAGTAATGCAACTGGCGAATCAATTCTATGGCGATGACTCTGCGAATAAAATGAAAATTAATAAGGACGTATATAATGAACTTCTCAGCGATGTAGCAAGCAATGAAATTACCAGCAATAAGCATCTGTTAAAACGCTTGTACGAGCTTGACTATCACCCGTTTGAGTCCTATTTAAAAAAGTATGCAAATATCATTGATAACTATTGCGAAAACAACAGTAAAAATATCAATGATTTAAAAATTATAAATCCTGAACAACTTGTTCATCGCAATGTTATAAATGCATTTGATGAAGCGGTCATTCATCTTATTCGAAATGCGGTAGACCATGGAATCGAAACAGATGATGTGCGCCTTGATAAAAATAAAGGTCCTGGTGAAATATGTATGGAGTTGAATGTGCTTGTTGATATAATCACACTCGAAATTTCAGATAATGGCGGTGGGAT
>JABSQK010000013.1 GCA_013215875.1 Lentisphaeria bacterium | reverse complement strand
CCTTTGTTGAATTTGCGGTGGGTTAGCGGAATATTTTCGAGTTTGTATTTCGGAAAGATCTGCTTGAGTTCTTTGCGGCAATAACTTTGAAATTCCTTTAAGCCCAAGGAATTATTGATCAGCAGGAAGCCGCCATTGGTGATGTAGTTTCGCAACGCAGCTCGTTCTTTTTCAGTGAATCTAAAATCGGTATTTCCACTCAAGTACAGAAATGGGTAATCCTCGAGTTTATCTTTATCGAGCTTTATAGTGCGTAGCAGAAAGCTTGTTTTTACATTGATATTTTTATTCATAAAGCGTAAGAGTTTTCCTGCGGCTCCCGGCTCTGTATTCCAAACCCCATTGGTGCGGATCTGCGCAAAAATTAAAGGATCGGTATTTTCCTGCAAATCCTCTTTGCGAAACACTTCTGCCTTCGCATGGGATTGGCCGACCCTAAAGTAGCCTACTGAATAGGCGACAAGATTCAGACCCAGCATGATACTGGACTTGTGATCGTAATAATTCGCTTTCTTAATCAAATGCGGATTGGCATTGTCCCAGCCTACACCTAGGCCAAATGGTGAAACGACAGCAGCTAATCGTGAGCCGATATACACCCCATCGAGAACTGGCTTAACACTCTTCTTGGATTTTACATTTACTACATTGGTATCTTCGATCATATGAAAAACGGGATGGTCATCGGGCAGGCGCTTGATGGGGGATTCGGAGATAATCTTCTGCAGTTCAGTTAAAGCAGATTTATAAAAGTATGGCGAGCCGACTGTGGAATCAAACCAGACCATGCCGCCAGACATCATGTATTTGCGCAAGACCTCACGGTTCTTTTCGGTAAACTTCAAAGAGCGTCCACCGGAAAAGTAGAGTACGGGAATTTCTGCAGGGGTCGCATTGAAGGTGCTTAGATCACTGGTCTGCATTTTGTAATCCATCTTCATTAATTTGTGGGCTTTTTTCAACAAGGAGCTGCAATCACCGGGAATCATGTTCCAGTCATAGACACGGGTTGTTTGCCCGTTTTCCCATTTAAAATCTTTGTAGGATCCCCAGATCACTTTTCCGATAAGAGTGGCGGGTGATGGGGGACGTTTCTTTTCTGAGCGACGCAATGGTGTTGCAGGTAATGGTAATGGCGGTATTGCTTCCCCACCCTGACGCATTTGTGGTTTTGCTTTTGGTGGTTTGCCAACAGGTCGTAAGAAATCATCTTCATTGGCATATAACGATGCCATCAAGACAGATACTGCAATCAGGTATTTCATCCTATTCCTCTAGTTTTTTGTCAATCCATTCAGACAGTTTACGCGCTTTAATTTCTTCTTTGCTATATGGCGATTCTTTCTTGATCAGCCGAATCTGGTTCTTTGCCTTTATAAATTGATTCAGGATAATATAAACCTCCGTTAGGCGAATACGAAGCTGTGGAAGGAAATTATCATCGACTTTTGCCAGCAGAGCACGTTGCAGGCAAACGGCTGCTTTCTTGGGTTGATTGTTACCCAGCAGTGCATCGGTTTTGAGCAGATTTATTGCCGGTGACAGGCGTTCGTTCGGGAAGAGCCATTCCAGCATAATCATTTCCTTTAATGCCTGGCGATAGAGCTTTTGTGAGAGAATATTACGCAACCTGAAATAACGACTGTTATAATCAAACATAACTACACGGTCAAGCCCTTTCTCAGTCAGTATAGGTTTGATTGCTGCAATGTTTTCATATTGCTTAATTGCCTTCGCATAATTTTCTAAAACAAGCACGGTATCGGCCTTATATATCTCTAGTAACCTTGGATGCCAGGTTACGGGGAGATGTTCCTTTTTTATGGTAGATAATAGCTTTTTTGCTTCAAGCGGGCGATTCATACACAGCGTCATCATTCCTGAATAATGCAGGGCCGCGGAAGCGCGTTCACTATCTACCTTGGATTTTTCCAGAATGACCTTAAAACATTTCTCTGCCAACTCATATTGCTCATTGGTCTGCTGCACCTCTAAAGCTGCTTTATAAAAGAGCGGATAGAGATCGGTTTGGGGAATTTTCTTCACGTTTTTGAGAGCGGCAGGCATGATAGCCGCAGCTTCCACTTCTTTTAAAAAGAAATAGTAGGCCAGGCTTATAAAGGCATAGCCCTCACCTTGTATACCCATCGCTGCCTCCTGCTTAACTGCGGCATCGAGCGCCTGCAGGGTTCGCTTGTCATCATTTTCATTTTGCCCAAAGCGATAGCGTACATCCACTATCTGTGTATGTGTCATCTTTTTACCATTGTTCAGGATAACGGTCAAGGTCACTTTATATTGTTGGCGTTTGAAATAGAAATGGTTTTGTTTTAGACCTGTCCCTTTTGTGCCATCGCCAAAATCCCAGTGGTATGATTTTGCGTTTTTTAGTTTTAATGCATCGAAATCGATCTGCTGCAATGAGCGGCCATTGATATTTGCCATGAATGAATTTGTCCAGGTAAAGTCGGCTTGCTTGCCGGCCTTTGTTCCAAGACCGCCAACATAGGCATATGCTGCATGCTTGAATTGATCTGAATTAATAACAAACTGCCGCTTTACATCACCAATTGCAGCCAGGGCGATTAATTTTCCGCCACTGTTTGCATGGTAGTACTTTATTCGGTGCAGTCCTTTTTTCAGTTGAATATCGCCACGTTTTTGTCCTTTTAGCCCACCATGTACATCATGCTTACCCGGCCATGAAACAATCGGTTTATCATCGATTTCCAGAAAAGATGCATCCGTTGAGACCAGGGAGAAGCTATAGTTTCCATCTTTAGTGATTTTTATTGAGCCATCGTATATACTTAGCGTACCTGGATTATTACCATGCCTGTTGAAGGATGAGTAAATCCTGTCGACAAAACTGCGATCCTGTATTTTTGCTTTTTGCCAGAGTGTTTTGAATTGTGTCAGCGATTTCACTTCCGAGGCATCGTATACTTTTGTGCTCAGCAGGAGTCCGGCTTTATGAGGTGCTTTTATGGTGGGTGCTGCCGTTTTACTTTTCTTAAAATAGATATGGAGATTCTCTTCACTAGAAGCGCTAAAATAGACCGCGTAATGGCTCCCGTGTATTTGATAAACTGACATGGTTCTGTGTTTTCCGGATTTATCAATGCAAAGCAAATCGTATCCCCCACCATTGGCTGGAACATGCAGGGTCGTAACAACCGTTTTCCGAGCCCCTGCAAACTTTTCAACTTTCACAGCCTTACGAAATCCAGCCTCATTTATATGCCATTTCTCAGCATACGAATAAAATGTAATAAAACAAAATAATAAGCGATACATAGCTATACATATATTGCTAAAATCGATATTATCTACCATATAAACCCGCTGAATTCAATCTATAAGTCCAAATCAAATAACAGGGACGGTCTCTGTATCTTGAAGAAGGATTATAATTGCCAAGAATGCCAATTCACAGTAACTTAATACTGGGTAATACGGGGCTGAGTGGCATGCAGTTTGAGATCATAGAGGAGGATGGAATGGGTAAGATTTATGATATATTGCTGGAGGGGAAAGAGGAGATGCTGGCTTATCAGAGAATACAGACTAGAGGGAGATAGACAAGTTGTGTAGAAATGGTAATACCTTTAAAAATTAACTGGAAAAAATGTAGAAGGGACCTATGTCTAATGGAAGTTAATTATTAAAAGGAATAACTATGTCATACAATGCAGCATTTTTTTGTAACAAAGATTCAGTCGATTATGTTTATGGTGATAAACGTACAGCTCAAATAAACGAACACTATTCACTTTGTCCAGACTTCATTACCGCTGAAAACTTAGAAGAAAAACTGGGGGACCTGCAGGATCTCAAATATGTCTTCTCAACCTGGGGTATGACCCCACTAGATAGTGAACAAATAAGTAAACTGCCAAGTCTTGAAGCCGTCTTTTATGCGGCTGGGTCTGTACAATCATTTGCCCGACCTTTACTGGATGCTGGCATAACCGTGATGTCATCATGGGGTGCAAATGCAGTACCGGTTGCTGAATATACAGTCTCGCAAATACAAATGGCGAGCACTGGCTTTTTTCATCTGGCCGAAACAAACCGCAGCCCAAAAACAAAAGGTGATATAAAAAATAGTGAATTTCCGGGTTGTTTTGAAATAACCGTGGCGATACTGGGTGCAGGTATGATTGGCTCAATGATTTGCGAACGTCTCAAAAACTACGAAGTCGATGTAATTGTATTTGATCCATTTCTTTCCGATGAAAGAGCTGCCGAACTGGGTGTAGAGGTCGTGAGTATCGAAGAGGCATTCTCCAGAGGCCAGGTAATCAGCAATCATATTGCAAACCTGCCGACTACGGAAGGTCTGATAAAAGGGGAGTATTTTGCGAAGATGCTACCCTACTCTACGTTTATTAATACGGGCCGTGGTCTCACCATCGAAGAAGATAAAATGCTCGATGTTCTTGAGGAGCGCCCAGACATATATGCGCTGCTCGATGTTGCACAAATTGAACCGCCTGAGGAAGATTCGCGTATTTGGTCTTTGCCAAATGTGATCTATACCCCGCATATAGCGGGCTCGCTTGGCAATGAAGTGAGACGCATGGCTGACTATGCCATAGCCGAAGCAAAGCTATTCCGTGAAGGAAAAGAGCTTAACTATGCTGTAACACATAAGATGCTAGAAACGATGGCGTGAGCGACTACGTCGCAATGTTGAGTGTTTAATTTTGTAAGGTTAAAGGAGGGAAGGTTAAAGGTTCTAGGTTTTTAGAAAAGTAGGAACCTGTCGCCGACAGGTTTAAATATGAGTTTTCTGCCATTCGGCGACTGGCAGCTACTTGAGTAGCATTAATAGCTGCCGTGGTAATAATGATTGGCAATAATGCCAATCCACAGTAACTGAATAGCGAATGAAAAAATGGAGAGGGATAAATTCGAGCCAGAGAGGCCCCCGAGCCGAGCCTGTGTGAAAAACACCTTAGTGATCTTGTTTTTAGTTTATTTAAAATCCTATTTCCTTTATGATTTATTATGGAGTATATAAATGAAATTTATTAAAGGTGTACAACGGGATGAGGTGCTGCTTCTTCCCGAAT
>JABSQK010000129.1 GCA_013215875.1 Lentisphaeria bacterium | reverse complement strand
GGTTGGCTATCAAAGATATTTCGGCATTGAAAGGCATGCCACTTACAAGATTTTCAATGCGAAAGACGAAGGTGACTGATATCTCTGCATTAAAAGGTATGAAATTAACCAAACTAATCCTCGACGGGCTGGATATTAAAGATATTTCAGCAGTAAGAGGCATGCAGCTAAAAGAATTTTACGTTAATGCCAGCAGGATAAGTGATATATCCGTTTTGAAAGGTATGCCGCTTAAAAAACTCGAAATCGTTGGACCTAAAGTTAAAGATATTTCTATAGTGAAAGGGATGCCGCTGGAAGAACTGCTCATTGGCGATAGCAGCATAACAGATATTAGTCCCTTAATTGGGTCCAAGCTGAAAATCATCACCGTTCCAGACAATGTTAAAAATATTAAAATACTAAAAGGGATCACAACTCTGGTAGAAATTAATTTTGATTTAGAAGATTTTTGGGATTGGTATGAGCAAGAGGAACAGGAGAGGAAAGACGAAATAAAACGGAAGCGGCTTCTATTGATTGAAATGGAGAAAGCAATTACTTCTGAAGCGATACTTAAGAAAATCATTATCCCTAAAATGGGCTTTGAGGAGGCATCATTGAATACCGTTTGTCAGTTCCTCTTTCGCAGATCAAAAACCCTGGATATGGAGAAAGGTGTGGGCTGTAAGTTTATTGTTGAAGATGGGCTGGAGAAGTCAGTTTCAATTGATGTTGATAATTTGCCTCTATATGATTTTGTTTATTACATTGCGCTGATAGCCGATGTACACCTGCAAATTTCGAAAAAAGGAGTGATCTTTAGCAAAAAATCAGATAAAAAGAAACCCTTCATATTTAAAGTTGATGCCAAAGCAGTTGCGACGATTAACAAAAAGCTTGACGGTATTATTATGAAAAAAGTTACATTTAAGAATACAGCTCTTAGTGATGTATTAGCTTGGGTCAAAGAGAAATCGAGAGTATTAGATTTTGTAGATGGGACGGGGATTAACATCTTGCTTTTAGTCCCTAAAGCAGCCAAGACGAAGATAAGTCTCGACTTAAAGAAAGTTACTTTGAAAGCAGTTCTTGGGAAAATATGCGAAGAGGCTGGCTTGTCATATCAAATACACAACTCCGCTATTGGACTTGAAAAAATGAAGACCAAGAAGTAATTCCTGTTACTCTTTGTTGTTATTGTAGGTATTCAAAATGTAACCAGCATCGAGCACCAGTTCATGGCCGTTCATGGCATTTGAATCATCGCTGATTAGAAATACCACTACTCTGCCTATATCTTCAGGCATCAGTATCCTTGACGGTCTTAATTCCGTATCAAAACTTTCAAGTGGTCGATAAGGGTCAATTCTTTTTTCTGCGTCGCTTATGCCTTCCTCAAAGCGCTTCGAATTGGCACCCAGGTTTGTTTCAACTTCGCCTGGGCAAATGACATTTGCCCGAATGCCAAATTCATAAAAATCGTTTGCCATTGAGCGTGTCAGGCTGATCATTCCGCCCTTTGCGGTTGCATAAGCCGCATATCCTTTTACCGGCACCAGGGCCTGAACGCTGGAAATATTAACGATGGAGCCACCGTTTTTTTTCAGATGTGGCATGGCATAATGGCAACTGTAATAGACTGACTTTAGGTTTACTTCCATCGAACGGTCCCAAAGATCACTCTCTGTGTCTTCAACAGTACCGACGATATCGACCCCAACACAATTGACCAAGCCATGAATCCCGCCATAGCTGTCGACAGTGGTAGCGATGACCGCTTTTATATCATCTTCCACACTTGCATCACAGGCCAGGCCGATAGCAGATTTTCCCTGATCCTTAAGAATACCTGCAATCTTTTCGGCCATTTCCACATCGCGATCGGCGATAACGATTTTTGCGCCTTCTTCAGCTAATAGTAATACACTGGCCTGGCCAATGCCATTGGCACCACCAAACACGATAATAACGCGGTCTTTTAGTTTCATGGGGGGGATCCTTTAGCTTATGATAAAGGCGAGAGTTTATTTTTCGTCAGAAAAATCGTAGACTGTTTCTCTGATCTTGCACCAGCCGAATTTATCTCTGGCAACATGCTCAACTGCCTTATCTGATGTTTGAAGTCTGTAAATTTCCTTACTTAACTCTTCATTCTTTGTCTGATCATTGATATGTTTGCGTTCAATATCATAATAATCACGCTTGGCAGAATTATAATCTTTGACTGCTGGATATAGCCAAGCAAGGGATCCTGCACACACCATGGTAATAAATATAGCAAATATTAAATGTTTACTCATTAAAAAGCCTCCTGAAACACTAATGTAACGATATGAACATCCACTGCAAGCAATTTTTGAAGATTGAATTTGAGCAAATTGAAATCGGTGATAAACTGTAAGCCATGGGAACAAATATCGAATCACTTTATCAGCAACTTTTTTCAGAGCAATTCTTTGTCTGCGAAGAGGAAAGCCCGTACTTTCAGGAGCTCATTGTTCAGATCATCTGGAATGAGCAATTGATTAAGGGACCCCTGTATACTGAGTGTGGGGAGATCATCGAGATACTGCACCCCGGTATGTGGAATGTGGAATCCGGGCCGGATTTCCATGATGCAACCATCATCATGAATAAGCGCAAGATCAGTGGCGCGGTCGAGATCCATACCCGTCCAGAAGACTGGATGCATCACAATCACCAGCTCGATGAAAATTATGACCATGTCATTCTTCATGCGGTCTGGGAAAATCCCGCCGAGCATATCAATTTTCCGGAAGATAAAAAGCTCCTGGTTCTCAAAAAATACTTTACCGGGTCTTTGCAAAAAATCATCGAAAATGTCAGCGAACATGGCTATCCCTATGCTCAAAAAGTTGCGCCGGGTGATTATGCCGAGCTGATGCAGAAGCTCAGCGATTCAAAGATCAGTGATATGCTGCAACTCTACGGCTTGTCACGCTTGATGAATAAGTCAAAAACTCACGGTGAACAAATCATTAAGCACGGGTTGAACGAAAGTGCCTATCGCTGCTTTTATGAAACCCTCGGTTATAAAAACAATCGCGAGCAATTCCTGCAACTATGTGATAGTCTACCATTGGCCAGCTCCAGCAACTTATCGGTGGATCAATTTCGAGCCTTGTCATTTGGTGCTGCCGGATTTTTACCTGACCCAAGTAAAATACAAATCTTACCACACTACAATACTAAAGTCTCCGCTATGTGGTCGTTCTGGTGGAAAAACCGCATTGGCGACGACGCTATCGAATGGAATCGCCAAAAATTGCGCCCCTTCAATTTTCCTGAACGACGATTACTGGCAGGTATGCTGGTCATGGAGAAAAACAACTTTAGCCTCGGTGATAATCTGCTCGCAATATTTCATGATCACACGGATCCGAAGCAAATTAAAAAAGAGCTGATTGAGCTTTTTACCTTGGAAGGGAATAACTGGGATGGATTTCTCAGCTTTGAAAAATCCTTGTCTAAGCCTGTACGTTTACTCGGCGAAAGCAGAATAAATGATATCATTGTAAATTTTGCCCTGCCCTTTGCTCTGGCATGGAGCTTTATGCAAAAGTCAGTCGATATAAATCTTTGCCGTAAAATTAAAGATATCTATCTTCAGTATCCCATGCTGCAGAAAAACCGTTTGCAGGATGAGGCCATCCACCGTCTTTTTGTGCCGCCTAGCCGTTCAAAAAATATCGTAAAAAATGCCGCCGCCCAACAGGGCCTGCTGATGATATATAAGAAGCTATTGCAGTAAATTACGAATCGATTAAAACTTCCAGCCCTGAGATGAAACCAGTGTCTTGCCGGACTTCTTTAAAACGGGGCATTGTTTGGGTGCTTTTCTGACTTTTTCGAGTGCGATTGTAAAGCGGGTCGATTTCCGTTCATGGGCATCGAGCCATTCGAAGCAGGGTGTCTCGAATAGGCTTCCGCGCTCGACATTATCGCGTCTGCTGGTGGCAAATGCATACGAGGAAAATTCCAAACCACGGGTGAGTGTTCTTTTATTCCACGGTTTTACATCGCGATTGTGGTTTTCTTCCCAGGTCATTAACCAGGGGAATGTTTTCCGTTCCCAAATATAGATCAATGCCTGCTTGCGTTTAGGCTGCAAAGCAACGAGCCAACCTTGTTTATCTCTGGGATTTATGCGCATGGTGCTAAGGTCGCTGGTATTATGTTCCCGGGGATACATCCCCCAGTCCGCTGTTTTACCGGATTGCAGGGGAAGATTGGGATAGTCAAACTCTGTATTTATTGCAAAGGGGTCGCCATTGGTTCTAACTTCTTCAGGCCAGGTGAGTCCGCGATCTGCATTTGTTGAAAAGAGACATCCGCCTTTTAAAAACTCATGCCCGATAGTCACATGCTGGGAGCGTCCCATGGCACGTTCAAAACCCACCTTGTTTGTAATGATTTCTTCGACTTCCACGCGGGTGGTATTTTCACGCAGGGTATAGATGCGTTCCACATCAATCTGAGTTTGCGGAAGCGAGGCTTTCATAGATAACTTTGCCACTTTATTTTTATTGCTAAATTCATTCACATCCCAATTGACTAAACCTGCTTCACCATGAAAAAGTAAACCGTGTTTCATTTCACCCTTACTGTGGTCGCCAAATACATCGAGACAGAGATTATGCCCCATGATGCTGGCCAGAATCTGTGACTCTTCCGATTCGCCCATTTCGTCTTTATCGCAAATTTTCCTAAGGCCAGGTTCGGTGCTTTTCCAGGGAGGTACCCATAGAGGATTTAATGGGTCTGCTTTTAAGGTAAACGAGGCAATGTGCCCGCCCCCGGTTAAGATAATCAGTTCCACCTTATTGTTTTCGAGCTTCACACCCACACGGTTGCAAAATATCACATCGCTTACTTTTAACATAGTTTCGATTCCTTAAATATAAATTGATCATTCATAGCGGCTTACAATAGAATAGAGATGTATAAATTCCAGCCCGAATATTTCAGCAAAGTGATAATATTCGTTTCATTTCGTAGACATAGGACAGCAAACTGTTAAGCTGTGTGATAGAAAAATTAAATATTTATTATTTGAAGGGAATAGAGTCTTAATGGATCATCCATTTAAACATTTTGTTGTGCTGATGATGGAGAATCAGTCGTTCGACCGTCTTCTGGGTTTTGTCGAAGGCATCGGAAAGCTTGATGGCAGCGAATATGTCGAAAGTGCTACCGGGGAAAAAGTCTATGCCAGCCGAGGGGGCCATCCTATACAAGATCATCTCTACGACCCGCCACATGCAACAGAAGCAACACTCAATCAATTATGGGGCGTAAATGGCTACACAGGAAAACCCGCAGATGGCAGCGGCTGGATAAAAAGCATTTGGCCTGAGGGAAATCCTGAAGCGGAAAAATCATTTATGAAATGTTTTGACGATGTAGATATGCAGCTTCCTGCGATGATTACATTGGCCAAAAACTTTGTCGTATGCGATCGGAATTTTTCCTCTATGCCCGGGCCCACGGCACCCAACCGTTTATTTCTCCATGCAGCATCAAGCATGGGCTATACCCGCGGTATATGGAGACCGGAAAACGGATTGGATATTTCTCCTAAGGAGCAGACAATCTTCGAGGCGCTTGATGATACGGATCCCTCACTTAAATGGAATCTATATAATATTTATCCTGAGATGAATACATCGATGGCATTTCCCTATGTACGTGAACATGCGGATCGCATTCGAAGCTTTGAACAATTCAAAGACGATTGCAGCAGTGATAATTTACCTGCCTATTCTGTTATAAATCCGAATCTATGGGAAAATTCCCAACATGCCGGAGGCGATGGAACAACCCTGGTGGCGGGTGATTCCTATATTGCAGATGTCTATGAGGCCATACGCTCAAATCAGGAGGTATGGGAAAAGACCTTGTTCTTCATTACCTATGACGAAGCCGGTGGCTACTGGGACTCAGTAATCAATACGGATGAAATGCCCATCGCTGAAGGCATACACCAGCATAAAGATTGGGATAATGAAAATTCACCTGAGAATAGTACGACTGAATTTGATTTTAAGTATCTTGGGGTGCGTATACCGGGTTTGATTATTTCTGCCTGGCTTGATCATCAAATGGATAGTACTGTGTATGAGCATTCATCTGTACCCGCTACTGTTAAAGCATTATTTAATACAGAAGCTCGGGGCCCGGATGGCTATCTTACTGTCCGTGATCAGGCAGCAAATGATCTTTTAAAAAATCTAAAATTGCGCGATACTGCCCGAACAGATTTGCTGACTCTACCGAGAAGCAGCTACATGCAAGACGTGCTAAACATACGAAAGTCTAAAGATACATGAAAAATTATTTTCCGGAAGATTTTAGTGAAACGCTGTTTGAGCTATTGGATATCGATATCGAATATCTGCCCGATGATTGCTATGAGGCTATTTTCAAGTTAAACAAACATTGGGTGAAAGGAGCAGAGCTGGTAGATTATCACGCTGATGAGAGCACTGTCCTAGCCTATACCTTGTATTATATGCCGATGAATATTCCAAAGCTCTGGAGTGTGCTTGCACGCTGCCATAAGATGATGGATTCATTAATACATAAGGATAAGATCCGGGTTGTAGATATTGGCAGCGGCCCTGGCACTTTTTCCTGGGCGCTTTATTTCTATCTCAAGGAAGTCTATGGGGCAGAGATTGCCGCAAAACTGGACTTCACCCTGATCGATCAATCCGACTTATTTTTAGACAAGGCAAAAGATCTGCATACGGCCTTTGCATCTGAAACAAATCTCGAGCTTAAAAAGGGGCAGTGGCAGGACTTAACGGATGCATCATACGACCTGGCAATCGTTGCCAATATCCTGACTGAAGAAGCCGATCTTTCAGCAACGTGCTTGAATAATATCGATGCAGAATCGATTCTTATACTGGAACCGGGAACCCAGCGGGACTTCCAGCGCTTACTGCCCCTGCGCGCTGAGTTAATGAAAAACAGGAAAATCCACTTCCCCTGTACTGCCCATGGGGATTGCCCGATGGCGGAAGACAACTGGTGCCACTTTAATATTAACCGCTTTGTTCTGCCATTTATCCAAATGATTTCAAACAAAGCGGGGCGGCTCAATCATAAACACAACTTTTGCGCATTTGTATTTTCGGAAATTGAAATTGCCTATGCCAAGAATGACTGGCGGGTATTATCAAAACTAAGGCGTGTAAAGCGCAGTGGTATTCGCTGGATTTGTGATGGTGAAGATCTTGTCGAAGCGGTTTTAAATCGACGCAAGAAATCGCCCGGCAATACTTATTTTCTTGAAGCAGATACCATGGCGCTCATTCGTATCGAACAGGAGTCACTGGCCAAAACAGGCCGTATAGCCGAAGGCAGTACGGTTAACCCGCCGAGACAATAGGCAGGTGGAACGTGACCCTCGAAGTTCTGGGGCTGCGAGCAACAATATACATCATGCAGTAGCGCGGCCGCTATGAGGCTGCGTCCCTCAACAGGCTCGTAGCGCCTGTTTTACTTCATGACGTTGTACAAAATATGCATCATACAGTAGC
>JABSQK010000128.1 GCA_013215875.1 Lentisphaeria bacterium | reverse complement strand
GCATGAATCTCCGCAGATTTCTTTGATGTTGTCTGCTTGTCCCATGAATTCATTGAGTGAGGGAGGGGAGATGGTCCCGCGTACTGCCCCGTCTTCGAGCACTTCGACTATAATGCTTTCCAATGGCTGATCCTCATACTGCCAGCGAATGGTCAGGCGTTCGTCATCTCCAAGCAAAGGATTTGATAAAGTTGCAGCGGTCAGGCAGCGGCTAAAAATATGCGCCGCCACGGGATCGCAATTTTGCTTGATGATTACCTCGTTTGCCAGGTCGGTAATTAATGCATAACTAAAGCGTATGTTTACTTTTTCAATTAATCCACGTAAAAGGATGTTACTCATATACGATCCGTTCACCAGTTGAGGGGCTAAGTCCATTCACATCCATAAGTGTTATTCCAGAAACCTTTTTTAGGGGGCCGCTTAGCAAGGGGTCGTGATTTGCCTGCATCCACCTGTCTAGCTGTTCCCGGTGGTCGGCAATCAGAGTTTGATATGCATCATTATCAATGATGTTGTTTGTCTCATATGGGTCGTGAAATAAGTCGTAAAACTGCTCTACATCAAAATTAAATTGGCGCCAATCCGCTTTCTCGAGCAGAAAGTCTTTGGATATGGAATCATCACAATTTGGTAAAACAGAGTGATTACGACCATCGTAACGTCGGATATATTTATAACGTTGGCTGCGTACGCAGCGTTGTGGCTCTTCGGAAACATGAAAATTGAGCTCCGCATAGATTTGGTCACGATGCAGTTTCTTGTCATTATCTATTGATTTTAGAAATGAATGCCCATCAACCCAGTTTGGTCTCTGTAAACCAACATAATCAAATATGGTCGGTAGAATATCGATTTGTGAAATGAGCGCATCGCAGCATTTGCCACCGCTAAATACCCCCGGTCCTTTCATAATTAGAAAAACCCCAATGCCATGATCAGTTAGGTTGCATTTCATCTTTGGAAATGCGATGCCATGGTCTGTGGTGGCGAGAATCAGTGTCTTATCCTCGATACCCGCATCTTTCACAGCCTGAAAAACCACGCCCATTTTTCTGTCCAGTTCTTTGGCCATGAGTTTGAAGTCGGCCATATCTTTTCTCGTTTCAGCCGTATCAGGAAATGGTGCTGCCGGCAGGCAATGATCCGGATTTATGATTCCTGTACTATCTGGAAATTCACGATGTGTTTCCTGGAATGCCACATCAAGATAAAATGGTGTATCTGAATCAGCCATGGACTTTATGTATTCCGCCGCCTTATCTTCTGTGCTTCCCTCATCATCAGCCAGATCTTTCTTAAATCCCAACTCATCTTTTTTATCCAGTTGTGTAATATGTTGAAAAGACGCAAGCACAGTTTCATATTCATGGATATTTAGCTGGTTAATAATGGTCTTATTATAATCTGTCAGCCGCCAGCCTAAATGTGCCAAACCCATCATGCCATTGTTATTTGCATACATCCCTGTTTGCAGGCAGGCACGGCTAGGTGAACATGTCGGATTTGCACAAAAAACGTTTCGGAATAAAACACCTTCCTCAGACAATTGCTGTAAATTCGGTGTCTCCACACTGTGGCCGTATGGTTGAATATAACGCCCTGTATCATGAGAATGAATATAAATGATATTTGTTTTAATTGTATATCCTCAGAAATGATTTCTCTTATAGTCTCATCTTAAATTAGAAAGAATCAATAAATGAATGATGATTATTTTGGATAAATTAATAAACAAACTAAATCAACGAATTGCTAAGGAAAAACCGGCCTCTGCAAAGATAAAAGTTGATCCCGAAGATTTCTTAGTCGACGAAATTCCTGCATACGAATTCAACGGGGAAGGGGAGCATGCCTATTTGCATGTCCAGAAACGATTGCAGACCACTGAAGAGATAGTCACAATTCTAAAAGGGATCTTTGGCTGTCACGATCGCGATATCGGGTATGCTGGCAAAAAAGATAAATTTGCAGTCACCCAGCAGTATTTTTCAGTCAAACAACCCTGGCATCGGGATCTATCCGAGATTCAAAAACAAATTGAGGATGCATCTGATATCAAAATCCTCGCGATGCACAAGCATATCAATAAATTGAAACTTGGGCATTTGAAGGGCAATCGATTCAAAATCATCCTGCGCGACTATAGCAGCGACGTGCATATCGATACTTTGATGAAGCAGATTACAGAGCAAGGGGTGATGAACTATGTTTCATCGCAGCGCTTTGGGCATGACCATAAAACCCTGGCGATTGCCTATGATCTTATGGCTGGCAAGACCATTAAAAAACGCTGGTTGCGTCAGCTCGCCTTATCGGCCTGGCAATCTGCCTTATTTAATATCTATCTCGATCTTCGCCTGGAGAGCAACAACTATAATGAACTACTGAAAGGTGATGTCGCTTTGAAGCTGGAAAACGATGCACCGTTTATTGTAGAGGATGCAGCGCTTGAGCAAAACCGCTTCGATACACGCGACATTGTTTATTCCGGCCCTTTCTTTGGTTATAAAATGAAAGCAGCTGAATACGATGCAGCTACACTGGAAGCGGCGATTATCGATGAGTTTGATGTGGATTTGGAGCTTTTAAAGAATGTCGATCTGGTGGGCGAGAGACGTCCGGCAATAATATACCCAGGTGAATTTGAATACAAACTGACTGGAGATGTACTCGAGCTTTCTTTTAGTCTGCGCAAAGGTGCCTATGCCACCACAGTGATAGAATCATTTTGTTCAGGACAGGAATAAATAGAATTCGATAAAAAAGTAGAATATAAACAGGCAATAGATTAGTGCGGCATTTACAATTACTGCATTTCTAATAATTTTATTTTTCGCGAATGCAGTATAGGCGAAATAGAATAGAAATAAAATTCCCATGAAGCCCGCGAAGGAAATTCGTGCCTGAAACAAAAAATTCACATGCGTTTTATAGCTCATAAGGTACTGCAGGGCGATGTTGGATAAATAAAGGCAAATGGCAAAACAGGCAATCAGGGATTTGTTATCCTGGTTGTACGCCAGCTTTATCATCTTTTTTATAAATATGCCAATACCACTGATGATGAAAAGTGTGAGCGGTAAGGCGACGATAAATATAATATTTGCCAGCCAGTTCCAGTTTGCATTGAGATTTGATTTATAACTCGACTCGGGTAAATGCTGATACCAAAACGTACCGTAATAAATGACCGGATATTTAGACGCAGTTTCATGAGTATAAACAGGTGCGTCATAAAGATACCAAATACGAAAATCAAACAAATTGCCAATTCCTGTCCAATATTGGGTTTGTTTGTCGATCCATTCATAATCCGCATCGAGATTGCTGTATAGTGCATTGCCCATTTGCAGGTGATTCATGGTATAGCGCCAATGACCAATAAAGATAATAATAAGGATCAGTATCGCCAAATCCCTCGCAGCACTTTTGAGGGATCGTTTTTTGAAATAAAAATAAACCGAGAATGCAACGATTAAAAGCACCGTATAAGGTAGAAAGACACCCTTAATCAATAATCCTGTGCCGCAAACAAGGGCAATATGTACCCACTTCCACTTTGAATGGTTCTCGATATAACGCCAAATCACTGTCACTAGCAATATTCCCCAGAGAAATGACATGGAATCGTTGCTGACAAACAAGCTAAACATAACATACTGTGGCAGAAAAGCGGCAAAGCCCAGGAGCAAAAAGCGGGGAATTACTTCGTCTACGATATCGATGAGTAGTTTATAAATCAGCAAAAGCCCCAGACATGAAAAAATAAGTGAGAGAAATTGCACACATTTCAGACTTGCAGAAATTTTCCAGATCACAGCAGCCATACTATGGTAAAGTGGTGGGTGAAAGCTCTGGTGTGAGTAGTCTGCTTTTGGCAGGGCACGATTCTCAGCAATGTACTCGATATATTTAAAATGCTCTTCCCCATCATTATTAAATGGGTCCAGAGTAAAAAACACGAAAATACGAAGTATAATTCCTGCTATAAGTATGAGTGGCAAATACTGCTGCTTTTTTATATAATCAATTATCATAAAGATACGATAACAGATGCTGAAGAAGTTTACAGAGTTTTTTAATATAGAAATTTGGAAAATTGAGATTGCGAATCTTCCCCGAATGAAACGAATTCTCACTTATGTGGGTCGTTTGCTCTATTTTATATTTCATGGATTTAAGAATGATCGCTGTGGGCGACAGGCCGCAAGCTTGACTTTGGCGACATTTTTTGCTTTCATTCCTGCGCTTGCACTCGTGCTCTCTGTGACAAAAGAATTAGCATTTGATGCAGATATTATTGCTTGGACACGAACTCAGGCAAGTGTTTATCCCGAGTCCATACAGAGCCTCATTGAAAATCTCATTACACTGGTGACCGAAACAAACTTTTTAGCCCTGGGTATTATTGGGATTGTTTTTCTATTTGGAACTGTATTTAAATTAATTCGCCTGATTGAAAGCTTTTTTAATGAGATATGGATGGTTAAAGAAGAACGGTCAATGCTATCGCGTTATTTGCATTACTTTTTTGTGATGACGCTTTTGCCCTTAACAATGCTCGCGCTTATTTTTATAAATATGATATTTTCCAGCCGCTACCTTTTAGCGGCAATTGAATTGGCTACAGACGATAAAATATACATTCACCGTTTAATTTCCTTAGCGAGTGTCGTGATGATGATTCTGCTCTTTGCATTTCTCTATTTCTTTCTACCCAATACGAAAGTTAATAAACGCTCAGCGCTTACTGCAGCCACACTTGTAGGGGTAATGTTTGTCATTCTTCAAAAACTGATTTTGAACTTTCTATTTTTTATTAGCGAGCGAAACTCTATCTACGGGGCCTTTGCTTTTTTCCCTGTGCTAATTTATACGATAAATGTGGGTTGGTTATTGGTACTCGCAGGTGCGCAGATTTGTCGGGCAGATCAAAATCTTGAACTGCTGAGCAAAGGCCAATTGGAAACAATTAGTAAAGGAAATGAATCAAGCAAGTAGCTTATGTGCTCATAGTTAAAATTCTTATCCGAATAATGCATGCCGCATTAAATATACCATTTAACCGGGATTATGAAAATATGGAGTCTCTGAGTTCGACTATTAGAGCGGGTACATCTGCTCTGTGATATCCAGAGGAGGTTGTTCTTCTACAACGCTATAATCACGGTCTTCAGGTGCAACATAATCTGTTGTGCCGTACCCTTTAAGAGTCGACTTTTTTGCCAGGGGTATAAATTCAGATTCGAGGCTGTCTGCGCTTACTGTATAAAGCATGAATCCGAGATCAGTACTGAATTCACCATCAAAGTCGAAGGGAATGGGGAATGATGTAGCCGGCAAACTTTGGAAGCGAATTCCTTCGTGCAGGAGTTCACGTCGGTTATGGGTATGGCCAGTTAATAACAGGCTCGCGTCAGTCGCTTTCAATGCATTCACAATGCGTGACCGACTGGGTTCATCCAGGCTGAAATACCAGTTCCAGCCAATCGGTTCATGATTGTCATCGGCAAACTGATAGAGGCAAAGGGGCACATGGGTCATCCACACATGATGGTCCACATCCGGGTCGGCTTTTTGCGATTCCATCCATGCCCAAAGCTCTGCTTCTTCTGCTAGGTCTGAGGCAATCAATTGTGAATTGAATCCGCTGAAGCGAACATTACGATGCACCACACTGTATTCACTACCGGGAAATACAGAATTATAAAGGTCGAGGTTTTGCCGACAAATACGGGCTTTGCATCGCAGATTAAATTTGTCGCCCACATCATGATTACCTGGAGTGATGAGATAGGGGAAAGGCAGGGCATCGAGATCCTCTTTCATTTCTTCTAATTCAAAACGATGCGTTAAACCATCCCGGGTCATGTCGCCAGCCACCAGTAAATATTCCGGTGTCAGGTCGACAATCTGTTGGCGCGCAGTTTGCCATTGCTCTCTGGCAGCAGGGTCGAAACGCCATGAGCGCGGCGTGCCCACATGCATATCAGCAACTACTGCAAATGTCCAAGAATCCATAGGGTTTCCTTATTTAATTTTTATTTCCCAAGTGCATCCGGGAACGAGGTCCAAACTAATATCGTCTGTGAATTCCAGATCTTGTTGACCAGATACTTTACTAGGACCAAAGCCATAGAGGGTAACTTTGGCTTTTCCCTTTCCCTGATAAACGAATTGATATGAATCACCTTTTTGTTCCAGGTAATAGCTGAGCATGCGATCGCCAATAATCGAAAAATCACCCCGGGTTAATGTTCTGGCATTGCTGGCAAAGACATAGGATGGGAGATGATCCCCTTGTGTCTCGAATGTTAAAAAGCTGATCCCCGCATCGGTCCAGACATCTGCATAGCCTTGTGTACCACGGGTGAATGCATGGGTATAATAATGTCGCCGGCCATCTGTTCGATCAATTATCATACCTGTTCCGGGATCCGCACCGAACTGTGATCCTTCAGGATATACCGGAGGATCGACAAGGATATTTGTCACCGAGCTAACAGTGGGTTTGTTAGCATAGGGTTCGAGGATCGTACGAAAGCACATAATACCCTTGGGACGGCGCAGCAGAACCATGCTCACTTGGTCATCAATCGTTTCGGCAAAGCAATCGCCAGTGAGTATTTCCATGCCCTCAAGGTCGAGTGCAGTTAAGGCCATGCCTTGTCCATCGTCTTCCCAGCGACAGGACCAATTCTCATTGAGCTCTGTGCGCCGTTGCACATCGTGGATGTATTGATAACCAAACTCGTCAGCAATGAGTCCGTCGCGCGCTTCCATTGCTTCATCGGTTTTTAATGTGCCCGCATTCCGGTAGGCCCAGTCGATAGAATAATTCGACCGCACACGAAACAGGTCGATGATTAATGATTCATCAACGATGGCAATCTCGCGTTTCATTGCCGGCATCGCTCTGTCGTAATGTTCCCAGTCGGCTTCATTGCTGTAGGCATCTGTAACCGCCGATGCATTCATGATTTTGGCTTTGGGCGAAATGAGAAATTCATTCAAGCGTCCTGTGCCGGGCAT
>JABSQK010000127.1 GCA_013215875.1 Lentisphaeria bacterium | reverse complement strand
GGCGGCGGTGGTGGCGATGGTGGCCTTATTTATTTATTATTCATGCTTGTCGTACACTATCCAGTCATAGGAATACCTGTTTTAATCGTTGTGGTGGTCGTCGGCATTATTGGCAGCAAAAAATCCGGCTCTTACGCAGTTGGAGAATACCAGTCGAGTGTCATCAGTAAAGGTCGGCAAATGCAGGCATCGCATCAAAAGGAATCTGCCATTGCAGGACTGCAGGCAAAGGATGCGGAATTTAATGAAGGGCGCTTTCTGAGCAACGTAAAAAAAGCCCATGGTCAATTACAGGATGCCTGGACCCGGCAATCAGTAGACCCCGTGCAGCACTTTATTTCAGACAGTGTCTATGAACGGTGCAAAATACAATTTGGCGAACAAATAGCAGTTGGTTATAAGGAGCATGTCGATAATCTCGAGATCTACAGTTGCGATGTTGCCCACGTAGAAGCAACCAAGCTCTACGACATCATCACCGTTCGAATTTCTGCTTCAATGGATGTCTATCGCACGGATTTGAAAACAGGTGATAAAATTTCCGGACATTCCGTGCCAGATGGGTTTACCGAATTCTGGTCCTTTATCCGTAAACTGGATGTAAAAAGTTCCGAGCATTCCCTCTATGATGGGAACTGCCCAAATTGCGGTAACAGCCTGACACTAAATCAAAATACCAGCTGTATGGCCTGTGGCGCGATGGTGAAAAGCGGCCAGTACGACTGGATACTTTCTGAAATTACTCAGGCTTGCGAATGGGATATTAAAGAAGACGAAGCCATTCCCGGGCAGGCGGAAATTCTTAAAAGCGATCCGGGATTCTCGATTCAACATCTTGAAGATCGCGTCTCGGTCATGTTTTGGCGCATCATTCACAGTTACCGTGAAGGCAAAACAAACGCCATAAATAAAATGGCAACTGAGACGTTTTGCGACTCTTTAAAACCAAAGTTTGCTACGGATGATAAGGGCGAACGTACCTTACCCTGGAACCCGGCAGTGGGCTCAGTCGATACGATTGGAATCATCATGGATGAGGACGGCTATGATAAAGCAATTGTGCAGATTCGCTGGAGTCGGGCCAGTTGCACCTATACCAAAGACAAGAAGTACAAGCCAAGCACTGAGTCGAGTGTCTTAAATGATTTTTATATTTTACTGCGTAAACACGGCGCCTCGTCATCGGCTGAGAACAGTTTGTCATCGGCACATTGTCCGGGTTGTGGCGCACCTCCGGGCTATTCCAGTTCGGATTCCTGTGACTATTGTGGCGATGTCTTGAACGACGGATCAGCAGATTGGGTATTGGATCATATCGGCCATTCATATGACCAGACAGTGCTGGATCTCATGAATAAACTTAAGCCAGTTGAGCAAGTAAGTGCAGCAGCGCCAAAAAGGCCACCACCTCTTATGTCCGGGGCAGGAGCAGCAGCAAGTATTAGAGTGTCACCCAGGCGTCTGGACCTGGCAGCCTGGATGGTAAAAGTCATGCTGGCGGACGGGATAATTGATGACAAGGAAATGGCCATCATTAATGATTACGCCGAGGCATCCTTAATTCCGAAACCCAAAATGCAACAGATCATCGATTCC
>JABSQK010000126.1 GCA_013215875.1 Lentisphaeria bacterium | reverse complement strand
CTAAGTCCATTCCAATCGTCCATTCCTGTGTTATTGTAGTCATTGCTGAGCTCCTATTTTTTTGCACTTCGAGTGCGTTGTTGGTTGACGGCTAATTTAGCACGTCGTGGGAGCTCAGCATTCTCATACTATCTACATGGTAAAATAATCAAGCACCAAATTTCTACAAATCCGTAATTATTTAACTTGGTACGATTACGTAAGTTATAAATACAAAAAATACAATAATGTAATTAAATTATCTTTGTAAAAGTCATAAGTCATTGATTATTAACATATTTTGTTTTTTGGCATTTCTATTGCTTTAGAGGTATAGGAGAGAAAAATTGACTAATACAGATATTAACAGTTCGAAATCGCATCGCATCCTTGGCATGAATACCCTGGCATTTACCATCAGTTTCATGGTTTGGTTGATGTTTGGTATACTCATTACCTTTCTGACCAAGCCAATCGTGGTGGATTCTGTTTTGTATGCCGATGGTTTTATGCCGCAGCTCAAAGGCTGGACATTCCTAATTATTTCAATTCCCATATTAACCGGTTCACTATTCCGCTTACCCATCGGTATTTTGACAGACAAATATGGTGGCCGGCCCGTATATACCATCGTGTTGTTAATTTCTTCTGTTGGGGCTTTTTCCGTAGCTTATGTTGATACGGTAGCAGGATTTATTATTGCCGGACTCATCTTTGGCTTGGCGGGAACATCATTTGCCGTGGGCATCGCTTACAGCTCAGTTTGGTTTAGTAAAGAAAAGCAGGGTTTAGCCCTGGGCATCTTTGGAGCCGGTAATGCGGGTGCAGCGTTAACCAGTCTGCTCGCACCGCAATTGCTTGGCCAACTTGTCGGCATAAGCGGCACGGTCGAGCAGCAAGTCGGTGGCGTTTTATTAAATGTGCCCGTGGTCGCAAACCCGGCCTTGTGGACGCGCCTGCCAATGGTCTATGCCTGCATCATTTTCATCACTGCAATCGCATTTTTCTTTATGACCACAAACAAAATTTCCAACGCCAGTAAAACATTGGCCGAACGCCTCAAACCACTGAAAAATATACAAGTATGGCGCTTTGGCATCTACTACTTTTTGCTATTTGGCGGTTTTGTTGCATTGAGTTTAACCCTGCCAAATTACTATGTGGAAGTCTATGGCTTGAGTCTAAAAAATGCCGGTTACCTGGTCTGTATATTTGCTTTATTGTCGGCTGGTTTTAGGGCAGTAGGCGGCTGGTTGACCGATCGTTATGGTGCCCGGTCGGTGATGTATGCCACTCTGCTTTGCACCATTCTACTTTGCGCAATTCTCTGTGTGAAAGTGACGCTTCCTTTATTTGCCGTACTCACATGTCTGATTGGTATAGTCATGGGCATTGGCATGGCTGCGGTCTATAAACACATCCCCAATTACTTTCCCGGAGAAGTTCCCGTCGTCGGTGCCATGGTCGGTGTTATCGGTGGTGTAGGTGGATTTATATTACCAAACCTGTTCAAGAAAACACTCGAGCTCACTGGAAATTATAACAGCTGCTGGATGCTGCTAACGGCTCTTTCGGCCATTTCTTTAGTCTGGATGACCGTGGCCATTCGCGGGATAAAAACCAAGGAGAAACAGTCTGAAATTACGGCTCCAGAACAGCAAATTATATAATACAAACACGTATGTGACATTAGTAATAATTACATATATGTATCAATATAATTAAAAGTTACACTCATTTTGAGGCTAATCGAAAGTTGGCATTGCTATTGCTATAGAGAGTTATCATGATGTTCTTGTGGAGCCATGAGTTAAATTATTAAGATATTAGGGAGAATTATTAGTGACTAAAAAAGAAAAAGAATTGGCCTTGAAGCCGCTGCAATTACTGGTTCCGTTGATCTTTATCATAGCGGTTACCAAATACAGTGAATCGCCTTCAGTGATGCTGGTTTTACCTGCCATTCTTGTGGCCGTACTGACAATGATTTACTGGTTCAGAAAACCCGTATCCCCTATGGCGGTATTGCCGATTAAAAATCGCCTTTATTTGCTAACGGCGGTCTATGCCATTTGTTTTGCGATTGAGATGATGCTTTATTTAAAACTTGTCAGTTTTATGACTGCCATGTCTATCAGCCTGTCAGCGGCTACAACGGTTGCTGTAATCTTTGCCACTGTAAATCTCATGGCCCGGACAAGTTTTAACTTTATTCCAAACGTTTTAGCCGGGCCAGTCGCGTACAATGGCTCTTCATGGTATTGCTCACTCAGGGCATCGTACTTATGCTGCTTTCCTGCGCAACAAATCTTCCCGTACTCATTTCTTTGTTAACAGTTTTTAGCGTATTGGTACATGTATCCGTATCCATCAGTTACAGCACAGTGAAATCCAGGCAGCGCTATATCATTAGCCCGCTAGCAGCCCTAATTGCTTCTTTACTCGTTGGCACATCCTCTTTTTTGTTCAACAAGGACATCAGCGGTTTTAGCTACAGCGATGCCTTCCTTACACTCGGGATTGTTTTGACTGTCATATCTTTTGCATCACTTGGAATACGAATAAATAAAAGCAGCGATGAAGATGCAATTCAATTCGATCTGCAAACATCTGAAAATTAATTAGGAAAAGAACTGTGAGTAAAAAGAAATTAATCGTTATCGGCAACGGCATGGTAGGCTGGAAATTTTGCGAAAAAATGATCGACTATGATCAGTCAGGCGACTATGAAATAACAGTCTTTGGTGACGAGCCGCGGCCGGCTTACGACCGTGTGCAGCTCAGTTCATATTTCACTGAAGAATCTGCCGAGCACCTGGAGCTTGCCACAAAGGAGTGGTACAGCGACAACGGAATTGATCTTAAACTTGGGCAAAAAGTTACATCCATCGACCGCACAAATAAAACGGTGACGTCTGATTCGGGTGAATGCGTTGCCTATGACGACATCGTTCTGGCAACCGGTTCCTATCCCTTTGTTCCGCCTGTACCAGGCATCGATAAGCTTGGTGTCTTTATTTACCGGACGATCGAAGACCTCGAATCAATTCTCGCTTATGGAAAAAATGCTCGCACTGCCGCTGTTATTGGTGGTGGCCTGCTGGGTTTGGAAGCGGCCAAAGCATGTAAAGACATGGGTCTCGAAACACACGTGGTGGAATTTGCATCGCGCTTGATGCCACGCCAGTTAGATGAAGCCGGTGCCGGCCTACTCAAAGAATCCATCGAAGATCTTGGAGTACGAGTACACCTCAATATGAATACCCAGGAAATTGTCGGTGATGGAAAAGTCACGGGCATGCGCTTTCTTGACGACGAAATTTTAGATGTGGATATGATCGTTGTTTCAGCCGGAATTCGTCCGCGTGATGAACTCGGCAAAAGCACCTCTCTTGGAATGGGTGAACGCGGTGGTATCACAGTAAACGATGATTTGAAAACCAGCGATGAACATATTTATGCGATTGGTGAAGTGGCGCTCTATAACAATTTTATTTATGGACTCGTTGCGCCGGGCTATGATATGGCCGATATCGTTGCGACAAATCTTTGTGGCCTAGAGAAAAAACAATTTACCGGGGCCGATATGTCGACCAAGCTGAAACTTCTGGGTATCGACGTTGCCAGTTTGGGAAATCCATTTGAAGAGGACAGTAAGTCCGTTGCTATCCACGATGAATACCGTGGAATCTATAAACGTCTGGTGGTGAGCAAGGATGGAAAAACACTCATCGGGGCGATCCTCGTGGGCGATGTGGAAGAGTATGGCCAGTTATTGACCTTCGCAAAAAGCGGTAAGGAATTGCCCGTGTCGCCGGAAGCATTCATTCTTAAAGGCGATGGAAATTTGCCGGGTATGGGTGTGGACTCCATGGAAGATGGCGACCAAATCTGCTCCTGCAACGATGTTTCAAAAGGGGCGATCTGCGCAGCGATTGCCGATGGCTGTACGACCATAGGTGATTTGAAAAGCTGCACCAAGGCCGGAACAGGCTGTGGTGGTTGTGTGCCACTGGTCACGGATATATTTAAATCCGAAATGGAAAAAGCCGGCATCGAAGTAAACAATAATATTTGCGAACATTTTGCATTTAGCAGACAGGAACTTTTTCACCTGGTTAAAGTGCGGGGTTATAAAACCTTTAAAGAAGTCGTCATGTCGGAAGGTTCCGGCAATGGTTGCGAAGTTTGCAAACCTGCTGTGGCATCTATTCTGGCAAGTATCTGGAATGCCTTCATTGTCGAGCATGATACCATTCAGGATACCAATGACCGCTACATGGCTAACATCCAGCGCAATGGCACTTACTCAGTGATACCAAGGGTTGCCGGTGGTGAAATCCTACCGGACCAGTTAATCGCTCTTGGTGTAGTTGCAAATAAATACGATCTTTATACCAAGATTACCGGTGGTCAGCGTGTCGATCTCTTTGGTGCAAATGTTAACGATCTACCGGCAATCTGGGAAGAGTTGATTGCCGCTGGTTTCGAAAGTGGCCACGCCTATGGTAAGGCTTTGCGTACAGTGAAAAGTTGCGTTGGCAGTACCTGGTGCCGCTACGGAATGAACGATTCTGTTGGCCTGGCCATACGTGTAGAAAATCGCTACAAGGGTCTGCGCTCACCACATAAATTGAAGTCCGCTGTGTCCGGCTGCGTACGTGAATGTGCCGAAGCACAATGCAAAGACTTTGGTATCATCGCAACCGATGAGGGTTGGAATCTGTATGTTTGTGGAAACGGCGGAGCGAAACCACGCCATGGTGATTTACTCGCCTCCAGTATCGATGAAGATACCTTAGTCGCCTATATCGATCGTTTTCTTATGTTTTATATTCGCACGGCAGACAAGCTGCAGCGCACAAGCGTTTGGATGGAAAACCTTGAGGGTGGTATCGATTATCTGAAAGAAGTAATCATCGACGACAAACTGGGACTCAATGCCGAGCTTGAATTGGATATGCAGCACATTGTCGATACCTATCAATGCGAATGGCGTACACTGGTGGAAGATCCGGAACAGCGCAAGAAATTTCAGCACTATGCCAACGATGAAGAAAAAGATGACAACCTTCGTTTGGTTGATCAACGCGGCCAGAAGCGCCCAGCAGACTGGAAGAAAGATGAAGACTATGAGCAATACGAGGTCCTTCCATCCACGGATGCGAGCTGGGTGAAAGTATCATCAGTTGATAAGTTTCCGATTGATGGTGGCCGCACGATTAAATATGGTAAACACCAAATTGCCGTATACAATTTTGCCAGTCGCGATGAATGGTATGCCTGCCAAAACCTCTGTCCCCATAAACGCGAAATGGTGCTGTCACGCGGCATGATCGGTGATGACAAGGGTGAACCCAAAGTTGCATGCCCCTTGCATAAGCGTACATTCTCGCTTAAGAGCGGTGAAGGCCTGAGCGATGATTCACTCGCCATAAAAACATTTCCTGTAAAAATTGAGGATGGCGATGTATGGGTGGAGCTTCCAGCGGAGGTCGAACTTGATAAGATGGGTATCTGCAGTGGTACATGCCACAGCAACGAAGAAGACAAGCAAGAAGCTGAGCTTCTTCCGGTTTAATCATGCAAGCAAACAGTGAAATGATGAAGAAAGTCGACCCACAGGCTTTTCTTGAAGAATTACTTCAGGAACAACACGAGCTAAGTGCAATTGAAAAATATGCCCAGCAGCACGATGCCGGAGACTTGCCTGAACAAGAACAATACTACCGCGACTTAATACCGTTGAGCAAACCCGCGTCCGGTGAGCAATATGCCTTTGAAGTGGATTTGGATTTGTGCTCCGGTTGCAAAGCCTGTGTCACCGCTTGTCACAATCTTAATGGGTTGGCCGAAGAGGAAACCTGGCGCAATGTCGGCATAGTCCTTGGTGGAAATGAAGATGAACCTGTCCAGCAACACGTTACCACTGCCTGTCATCACTGCGTCGAACCTGCCTGTATGCATGGCTGTCCGGTGAATGCCTATGAAAAAGACGAAGACACAGGTATCGTAAAACATCTCGATGATCAGTGCATTGGCTGTCAGTACTGTATTTTAAAGTGTCCTTACGAAGTACCCAAGTATAACAAAGAGCGTGGTATTGTTCGCAAGTGCGATATGTGTTCCGATCGTTTAAGTGTGGGCGAAGCACCCGCATGTGTACAAGCCTGTCCCACTGAGGCAATCCGCATTGTACTGGTCGACAAAAATAAAATTGTCGATGGTACGCAGGCCGGCAGCCTGGTGCCCGGTGCTCCGGAATCGAGCTATACACAGCCGACCACTACCTATAAGAAAAAAGATGCCTTGCCAAATAATACATTGCCCGGTGACTTTTATAATGTAAAACCCCAGCATGCCCATCCGCCATTGGTTATCATGCTGGTATTAACCCAACTTTCGGTGGGTGCATTCTGTGTAAACCTTGTTTTGCAGAACTTCATCAGTAATGAAATAGTCAAAAGCATGGAAGTGGTCTATGCCGTATCGGCTTTTGTACTTGGTATCATCGCGATTCATTCTGCACTCTTTCATCTCGGCCGACCACTCTATGCCTTTCGCGCTTTTCTTGGCTTGAAAAAATCCTGGCTGAGCCGGGAGATCGTTGTCTTTGGAGCCTTTGCAGGCGCAGCAATGATCTATGCCATGCTCAGTGCATTACCTTTGCCAGCGATAAAAGAACGCTTTACCGCACCGCAATTTCTTTACAATGATACCCTGTTGCTCGCTGCAGGTATTGCCGTGGCAATTACCGGTATCATCGGGGTAATTTGTTCGGTAATGATTTATGGTGATTGCCGCAAAGATATCTGGCGCGAATCCATTACCGGGATAAAGTTTTTTGGCAGCATGATTATTACCGGGCTTTCTACCATTATTTTTATCTCCTTGATTGCGGCAATGTTTATGGATAGTATCGATGCCATATTACTGATGTCTGCCTATGGGGAAAAGCTCTGTTTGATCCTGCTCGTATGCACGGTTGCAAAGCTTATCTGGGAAGCCAGTATCTTTCGCCACTTGCGCGACCATTCACACACGGTGCACAAACGCTCAGCAATTCTGATGATACGTGATTTATCAACAATCACACAATTGCGTTTCGCGGCAGGCTTGCTGGGGGGCATTGTCATTCCATTGTTCATCATGCTGCAATATGCCAGCGATACCAGTGCAACGGTTATATGTATTCTTGCAGGAGTCAGTTTTATCTTTACCCTTCTGGGCGAATTCGCTGAGCGTTATCTCTTCTTCAGTGCAGCAGTATCGGATCGCATGCCGGGTAATATCTCATGAATAAGCTGCCAAAAAATTTAAGTGAAGTCATCCGCCAGTGGGATGGACATTTAACCAGTGAACTGGTTCTTGAGCCCGGTGAGTTTGGCCTGGGCAAAGTTCCCTCACGGCTCAAACCCAACGCCACTACCACAGTCGTTTGTGGATTTTGTTCAACAGGTTGTGGACTCAAAGTGCACCTTAAGGATAATGAAGCAATCAATATTTCTGCCGATACAAAGTATCCGGTAAACCTTGGCATGGCCTGTCCTAAAGGCTGGGAAGCACTCACACCACTGAAGGCAAAGGACCGTGCAACCACACCCTACATCGTTGAAAATGGTAAAGCACGGGCAATTTCATGGGATGAAGCGCTGACAAAGTTTACAGACAAATTTAAAGGGATTCAGGAAAAATACGGCAAGGACTCCATCGCATTTATCAGCACCGGACAAATTGTTACAGAGGAAATGGTTTACCTTGGGGCACTGGCAAAATTTGGCATGGGCATGATTCATGGCGATGGAAATACCCGCCAGTGCATGGCAACTTCAGTTGTAGCCTACAAACAATCATTTGGTTTTGATGCGCCGCCTTACAGCTACCAGGACTTTGAAGAATCGGATACCATCGTGCTCGTTGGCTCAAATATTTGCATTGCTCATCCGATCATGTGGGAACGCATCAAGCGCAATAAAAATAATCCAGAGATCATTGTTATCGATCCGCGCAAAACTGAAACGGCGATGCAGGCGACTCAGTTTTATCCTATCGAACCAAAGTCAGACCTCATTTTTTTCTATGCCCTGGCAAAAATACTCATTGAGAATAAGTGGATTAAACAGGATTATATCGATGCCCATACAAATGACTTTAGTGATTTTATCGAGTTTCTTAAAACGATAGAAATAGATGATGCAGTAGAAAAAAGTGCTATCTCCCTCGACGAGCTAAATAAACTTGCCAAAACTATTGCCGATGGCAAACGTGTTTCATTCTGGTGGACCATGGGCGTGAATCAAAGCCACGAAGGGGTACGGGTCGCCCAGGCAATTATCAACCTTGCCTTAATGACTGGCAATATAGGCCGCCCAGGAACGGGCGCCAACTCAATTACCGGGCAGTGCAATGCCATGGGTTCGCGGCTCTTTAGCAATACTACCGGACTTCTCGGCGGACACGATTTTACCAACGAGGAACACCGAACAAAAGTTGCCGATATTCTAAACATTCCTGTGGAGACAATTCCTTCAGAGAATAGTTTAGCCTACGACCAGATTATTGATGGCATATCCCAGGACAAAATAAAAGGGCTTTGGGTTATTGCGACAAACTCAGCACATTCATGGATCAATCAAAACAACTTTAAGGATATAATAAAAAATCTTGAGTTCTTTGTGGTTCAGGAAATGTACCATTCCACTGAAACTGCCCAGATTGCCGATCTCGTTTTACCCGCTGCAGCATGGGGAGAAAAGGACGGTACCTTTATTAATTCAGAGCGCCGTATTGGGCTGGTAAAGAAAGTTGCCAAAGCTCCGGGTAAGGCACTAAGCGATTTCAATATCTTCAAGCTCATCGCAAATTACTGGGGATGCGATCATCTCTTTAAGGATTGGAAAACACCGGAAGATGTATTCCAGATTATGAAAAAACTGAGCAAGGATCAGCCCTGCGATATCACTGGAATAAAAGATTACAATTTCCTCGAAGATCGCGGTGGTATGCAATGGCCATGCAAGGAGGGCGAGGTCCCCGAAGAGAATCAACGCATACTTTTTGAAGATGGCCAGTACTATCACCCGGATAAAAAAGCAAAATTTATTTTTGAAGCGCCCAGGAAAGTATTGGAAAAGCCATCGTTAGCATATCCATACTGGCTGCTCACCGGTCGCGGCAGCTCGGCCCAATGGCACACACAAACGCGTACTGATAAATCGAAGGTACTCAAAACATTGTACCCAAATGAAATTTATGTGGAAATGAATGTTGGCGATGCCCGTAAACTCGGAATAAAATCAAATGAACAAGTGCTAATCAAATCACCACGCGGGCACCTCAAAGCAAATGTTGCAGTGAGCTACAATATAAAGGAAGGACAAGTCTTCATCCCCATGCACTACAGGGAAACAAATAAATTAACTTTTCCCGCCTTCGATCCATATTCACGCCAACCCAGCTACAAAGCATGTGCAGTGAACATCCGCCGCCTGGAGTACTGGGAGTAGGGGTAATGCCTGCCGCCGGCCATGTCAGATGCAAATATGCCTGCCGGCGGCCATAAGACATGATGTCTTATGTATCTCAATTATTTTTTATCTGCTGCGCATCTAAAAAATGGTGACCCATTTAGAGCAAACTGGGAGTAGGGGGATCTTGCCTGCCGGCGGCCATAAGACATGATGTCTTATGTATCTCAATTACTTTTTCTTGCTATATGATAAAAACTGTTCATAGTTTTATTATGGTACCAGAACTTACAGAATTAAAAGATAAAATCCTCGGACTTCCTATTGAGGATAGAATTGAGCTAGCTGAAAGCTTGTGGGAAAGTGTTGAGGGAAGTAATTTGTTTGATTCGAAAATTGATATGCTTGAGCTGTCAGTTGAGCGTGATCTGGAGATTCAAGAGGAAAACATTCAAATGATCGGTCATGAGGAAGTCATGAAGGAAGCGAAACAAATTTTAAGTGACGATTAAATACCACCCACTTGCAAAAACAGAATTATTAGAAACGCTTCGCTTTTATAAAGATATTTCATATAAATTACCCACCGCTTTTCTACATGAATACAATTATTTAATTGAGCTTATAGAAACAAATCCATTGAGAAATAGCATACGAAAAAATGAAATACGGTTTCAAAACTTTAAGAAATTTCCTTATGTTATCTGCTATCGTCTTGATGAGACAAAGCAAATACGAATATTAGCCATTCGCCATAAGAGAAGAAATGCGGATTACGGTCTAGGCCGTGACTAATACTTAATAAATATGCCTGCCGGCGGCCATAAGACATGATGTCTTATGTATCTCAATTATTTTTCACTGGGCCTCGTAGCCTCCAGGCTCGAACAGAAATGTTGCCTGCCGGCGGCCATAAGACATGATGTCTTATATATCTCAATTATTTTTTAATTTGCACGTTCAGCAACTTGGTGCAATCATTATCCTCAACTAGACTAATTTCAGTCAATCGACTGGTTTCGCCAGGGTATGCTGTATAAATTCGAACCCCTTTTTCGTAGCGAATGTCTTTGCCATCATAAGCATCTATTGGAACTTTTTTTAGAATAGACGGGCACAAGTCAGCTAGTTTTTCAGGATACTCCCCATGTTCTTTTTTATATATCTCACAAGCGATATAAGTAAGATTCAGGCTGTAGTTGATTTTCATTAAGGCATTTATTTTAGGAATGGATCCAAGAGTTGTTAAAGCCTCAACCATTATTTTTCCTATACCGTTATTGAAGATGTCAATAAATTTATTTTTTGCTTTTGGATAGATACGATCATCGAGATTCGGGTCTTGATCTATGATGTATTTCCTTTCATTTTGAAGTAGTTTAGCAAGGTACTCATCACAGGCTCGCATCGATTTTTTTGCATCTAAAAAACCAGCTCCAGAGTTAATTCGTGCGACATCAGAATCATGAAATTTATCGTAGTACTGATCCAGCTCAGTAAGTGTTCGCTGTCCTCGTTCAAAGTCATATAGATACTTTTTTGTCACGTATACGTCCGCTTTTATAGCCTTAGGACAGCTTCGTGGATTCATTTTATGAACAAGCATCAAGTCTCTCAGTTTTTGCAATTCTGCTGTATCCAGAATATCAAGCGTAAGAATTGTGCGAATATATTGATAGGTACTTGATTTAAGCCCTTGTCCAACAAGCAATGTGACCATGCATTCTGCATTGTCTGTATAGTGAGATGCATTGATCAACAACTTTTTAATAAGAGCTGTAATATCATCATATTTTTGTTTACTGATTAAATTATAAATATTTAAAACGTTTAAGTGTGCAATATCACGGGCGTTAGCCAGGTGCTTTAATAATTGAACATCGCTTAAAACTACGGGGAATATACATAGTTGTTTTTCGGCAGCCTTATCCCATAAACTCAAGGAGAGTTTATTTTTCTCAAGCACTTCTGTTATAAATTCTGAATCCCAGCGTTGCAGGTTTTCACAGAGACTGATATACGGGGCAAGTTCTTTTTCTTCAAGTTCTGGTAAATCGATGTAATTTTTTGATGCCTTTAGATAATCATAGTAGGCATTTTCTTGAACCGGAGTTTTTTTTAATTTATTTACCGGAGTTAGCAAAGTAATTTTTTCAGGGATTAATTTTGCCAGCAAGAAAACAACAATACCCAGTGTCAGCATTATGGACATGGCTTTACCCATACTCATTATTTCTTATATTTCCTAGTTATCATCTTCATCTCAATTTTCCCTCTTCATCGTAGTCTTAGTCCCATGTAGCCCGTTGTGCTCAAGCACGAGATTTTCACCTCGACTTGTCATCACTTCTTCGTCGCTACCTCTAGCTCGAAATAAATAATTGGCTGTTTTTAAAAGATGTACTCACATCTTGAACCCCCGGAGGGACTTTATTTTTAACTCAGGTGAGCAAATCCTTCAATTTACCTAATTGCTTGTTACTATACATTAAATATTGGAATAAATAAATGCTATTTGGCGAACACAGATCTGTCCTCGTTCTTATACAGGAATTGCAGGAAGCAGAATTAATGACTCGATGGGGCTTTCATTTTGGTCACCATGCGGAAGATCTGTGTTTTATTGTCTGCCCCTTAAATAAATCAGATGATGCTGCGGCAATAAATAAATCCATTAAAGATGAAACTGAAAACTTACCCAAAGACGAGTTTCGCAGAATCGAATACCGCCTGGTAAAAGAGAACAAGCACAGTTTTAAGGAAATACAGAAAATCATCGATGAGCTCGATATCGATATATTGATTGTTAGCAAACACCAGAGCAATCAATCCCGTGAGCTTTCCCAGCAACTTTTCGAAGAGAGTCATTGTTGCACGATGATTATTCGTACAGGTAATTTTGAGGCGACCAATTTTCATAAGGTCTTGGTACCAGTTGCTGGAGGCCCTCACTCCAAAGTGGCCCTGCGATTTCTTGAGTCCTGTATCGATCCGGAAACTGTTGAGATCAATGCCCTGACAATTATCAAGGATGGCGTTGAATACAGCCGTGAAGTAGGGGAGCGCAAGCTCGATCTCATATTGAAAGATTCCAGTTTAAAATATCCGGAGCGCATTAAACGACGCATACAGGTATCCGATGATGTGGCAGAGGGCATTAGCAATGAAGCCGGGGATGATTATGACCTAGTCTTGATTGGCGCTTCAGATACGGGCTTTATTCGCCGTGCCTTATTTGGTACATTGCCGCCACAGCGCTTACTGGGCGAATCCGGCACCGCAATTGCCGTGGTACGTTCTGCCAAGCCCATGTGGGCGCGCATACGAGAATCAATCGGCAGCTGGTTTGATTTGCGCATTCCGCAATTGGAACGCGAAGACCGTATCGCGCTCTTTGAAAACATAGATCGTAATTCCCTGTGGAGTTTCGACTTTATGATGCTCATCTTTTTATCCACCGCCATTGCTGCACTTGGACTCATACAAAACAGCACGGCGGTGGTCATCGGGGCGATGCTCGTCGCGCCATTGATGACGCCCATACTTGGCGCCGGCCTGGCACTGGTGCAGGCCAATTTGCCGATGATGATAAAATGTGCCCGCTCAATCTTATACGGCTTCCTGACGGCATTTTTTGTCGCCCTTTTTCTTGGGCTGCTTTCACCGATGAGTTCATTGAACTCTGAGTTGCTCGCCCGCGGCGGTCCTAATTTGCTCGACTTACTGATTGCCTTTCTTTCAGGTCTTGCAGCGGCGCATTGTATTGCCCGGCCAAATCTCTCTGCCGCATTACCGGGAGTTGCCATTGCAGCCGCACTGGTCCCACCGATTGCCACAACAGGTATTTCGTTGGCCATTGGCGAATACAACAATGCTGCCGGCGCAGCCTTATTATTCACAATCAATGTTATTGCCATTGTTCTTGGCGCTGCTCTTTGCTTTTATGCTGGCGGCATTCGTTCACACAATAAGGACAGCTTAAAACACTGGGTAAATATTACCCTAGTTTCACTTGTTTTGCTCTCTGCTGTGATGGCTATACCACTGGGCTCCGTACTTTACTCAAATTTTCGTGTAGGTCGAAGCAATGTGAAACTGCAGAAAGAGCTGCACGTGGAGATTAAGAAAATCATTCAGGAACAATGGGATGCGGAACTGATCAGCATTCAACAATCCCATAAAAAAGACAGCCATACATTTATCATCACCGTTTCAGCAGACCACATCATTACAGCCGATGAAGTAAAAGAATTCTCCGACGTATTATCGAAAGACCTGAGTAAAGATCTACAAATTAAAGTGCGCACCATATTGGAAAGCTCTTATACCCGAGAGAAAAAATAGTATGGACATCGTAAATCTCAAAGATGCGCGGCAGCATGTAGATCGAGTTGCAGCCTGGCACCATGCGGAATGGTTATACCTTAACCCAGATGATACAATCGATAAACGCATTCAGCGTATGGAAAAATATTATACTAAAAACGCGATCCCCACAATGCTGGTCTCTCTAACAGATGGACTGTTAACCGGTACTGCCGCATTGGTCGAAACGGATATGAAAGACCGACTGGACTTGGGCCCATGGCTGGCATCCGTTTATGTTGATACAGCATCACGCAAGCAGGGCATAGGCCGCAAACTTGTCCGGGCCATTATGGACTATGCGGAAGAAAGCCACATCGGTACATTATATCTTTTTACCCCGGATCAACAGCAGTTCTATCGCAATATGGGCTGGCAGGATTTCGAAGACTGCAATTACCGCGGTACAGATGTTACGATCATGTCATACAATATAAATTAAAATTTAAATTCTACAGTTATTTTGACACAATGTCTACTTGATTTCGTTCCTATGTGGCACATAATAAGTGCTGTTCGTGCACGCGTAGCTCAGTTGGTAGAGCAACTGACTCTTAATCAGTGGGTCACAGGTTCAATCCCTGTCGCGTGTACCAATTTGAAGCCCTAGTACCAGTCATTTGATCGGTACTAGGGCTTTATTGTTTCTGGGATATTCGCAATGTATCATCACTATGCAACTTTAGAGTCAAGAAAGATGAACTATCCGCTGTTTTCTGATCTGTATAGATAGTACTGATCGTTATTGGCAAAGAGCCTCAAAATACTGTTTTATGTCCCATGCCCAGTTCAAGCCTTCTTCGCTTTAACCATATGGTAGTCTTCTGGACCGATTTTCACAGGCATTCCTATCCGTATTGACTGCAGCATTTTCAATGCAATACGCGTTACGACAATGGCATCTTCAACCGGGCTCGGATTTTCACATTCGCCTTGAATGTGTTTTGCAAAAATTTCCAGATGTGCGACATGACCTTTCTGAACAGAGACCATCGGATAATCGGTGGCTTCATTAGTCTCTTTCATTTTGTAAAATTTTTCTACTGCATCATGAAATCCATCGATACCTTTTAATTCAGTTAGTTCAGCGCCTGTGTCCAGTTCGAAGGTGGTCTTGAATGCTTCGCGCTGCAGCCCGCGTTGGCGTACTTCCACAAACTGATCCATCGCTATGCTTACATTGCCATAAGTGACTTCGTACAATTCCTTGGGATAGTCGAAGTTACCGACCATTGTATGCTGTAAGGTTGCAAGTGATCCATCGGCGAATGTAATGATCTGTGTAAAATTACCCCGGGAAGAACCCACAGCATATACTTCTACCGGATGCGATGTATTTAAAAGCAGTGCGATGTCGATGAGATGAACCATTTCAGCGTAAATAATTCCCTGTTCATCATCAAAAATCCACGGTTTCCAGCTGCGGGCATCGTCATTCATTCTCAACAGAACTTGTGTTTGGAATTCTTCAGGAACGAGTTCTCGACCTTCACTATCTCTATCTACAACAGAAATCCGGTCCGTTCTCGTTTTTCGCGCTTCGCCCAACAACCTTTTAAACTCCTGAAATGCCGGACTGGATCGTCTGTTATGACCGACACATACCGAGACACCTGTTTCCTGATTGGCTTTAAAAATTTGTATCATTTCCTCACGTGAATTAGCCATGGGTTTTTCGGTGTATACGGGGATGCCTTTTTTTAGGGCAGGGCAAATGACCGCAGCTCGTAAATTGGTGTGTGTACACAATACAATCATGTCGACATCATCTGAGTCTATGACATCCTGCCAATCCGTACAGAAACGGTTCGCACCCCATTTTTCTGCGGAGTTTTTGGCTAGTACTGGATCGCGGTCACAGCATACCTGTAAATTAAGATTGGCTGATGCTGCTATTGTTGGTAAGTGGGCGCCATTTGCCAGGGCACCACATCCTATTACTGCTATATTCACTGTCATAACTACTCTTATAATAAATGATTGCTTAAAATTGTAGGGAATATGTTCCCGCGCCTAAATGAATTCCCTCAGTATCAATCGTAATGGATTCCTGAGCTAAAATTTTACGGCCATTGAGTTTTACACGGTCTAAATTTTTCACTGGCAATACAACTGTTGCACGGGTATTTGGCGGTATGGTTATATCATAGGAGAAATGACTCTTGCGCTTCACCCAGCTACTTTTAATTAATCCATAAGGACTGTGGAATTGTGCCCGACTGTATTTCAAACTACCACCGGGTTGAGGTCGTAAGGTAATGTGTTGAAAGCCACAACCCTTATGATCAATACCGCCAATGGTATCAAACATCCACTCTACGACTGCCCCATACGCATAATGACTGTATGAATTCATATGTACATTTCCGGGTCCGTCTTCTTTAGTCCAACCATTCCATCGTTCCCAGATGCTGGTTGCACCATTGACGATTGAGTATCCCCAGCTGGGAAAGCTTTTGTTTTCAAGTAAACGATACGCCAGTTCGAGATGTCCTTTATCGCGCAAGACCGACATGATTATAGCGGTGCCAATAAAGCCAGTAGAGATGTGATTCTTTTTCTTTTTGATATTGGCGACCAAGTGTTTCACCGCTAATTCAGATTGTTTATCATTTAGAAGATCAAATTTTAAGGCCATTAAATAACCCGTTTGGGTATCGCCTAAAATAATGCCATTCTTTTTAACGTATGCCTTATTAAAGGCTTTCTTGATGTCATTACAAAGACCACCATAATGCTTAACATCCTTTGTGATCCCAAGAACCTCTGCAGCTTTACGAGTAATATCAGTTGCATAGGCGTAATGTGCGGTTTGCACAAGCTCGAAAGGAGTAACAGCATTCATAGACAACCAATCACCAAATTGACTATGCGGGGGAATGTACTGGGGGCCACGTAAAAAATCTTTACTGGTCTTTTTTAGATATCCAATCCAAGCCTTCATATGGGGATACATTTTAGCCAGTAGTTCTTTGTCTTCGTAACATTGATAGAGTACCCATGGGCACACCACTCCGGCATCACCCCAAGCGGCATCACCATTTTTAAGCCCCGAATTAACAAGTATATTTGGCGCTACATTGGGGAATGCTCCATCTGAGCCCTGAGCATCCATGAGGTCGTTCATCCATTTGGTGAAGAAACCAGCTACGTCCATATTGCAAATAGCAGTACGAATAAACACTTGAGCATCACCTGTCCAACCCAGACGTTCGTCGCGTTGCGGACAATCAGTTGGGACTTCTATAAAGTTTGCACGTTGGGTCCAAACCGCATTGGAATAGAGTTTATTAATCATGGGGTTAGAGCATTCGAATTCGCCAACCGGTGTGGTATCAGATCCAATAACAATACCCATAACATTATTCACATTCGGCGCAACCGGACAGCCACTAACTTCGACATAACGAAAGCCATGGAAGGTAAATTTTGGCTCCCACACTTCGTGATTTGCACCTTTCATAACGTACGTATCCGTTGAAAGAGCATTGCGCAGATTTTCTACATAGAGGGTTTTATCATCATTGACCATTTCGCCAAAGCGCATTCGTATGACAGCTCCAGCTTTGCCTTTAAATTGAAGGCGAACCCAACCAGAGAAATTTTGCCCAAAGTCATATATAACTTTACCGGGACTAATGCTCCACATTTTGAGGGGTTTGATTTCTTCAGTACGTCGTACAGGTTCTGCAGGATAACTTTCCAGAGGAACGGCGGGCTGATCGGCGGGAACACTATGACTGGCGCCATGATCACCTGCAGGTGCCCAAGACGAATCATCAAACCCAACCTTCTGCCAACCCTTGGGTTCTAGCTGTGCATCAACCGTTTCACCACAGTAAAACCCGGATTGTACGGTGTGTCCAAATAAAGATTTCCAAGTTTTATCAGTAGCGATGGTCTCAACAGAATTGTCTTCAAATTCTATGCGTAACTGTGCCAAGAGTTTTATTTGATTGCCATAACCTTGCCAATGGTTTTTATCCCAACCCATTACACCTTTATACCAACCTTCACCTAGTTCAGCTGCAATGCAATTAGAATCTTTTTTTAACAGAGTGGTGACATCATATGCTCGGTAATACCGGCGTTTACTGTAATCCGTCCAACCGGGTGCAAAGAGATCATCAGTGACATCTCGTCCGTTAATTTTTATATCATACAACCCTAAGGCAGTTACATGCAAAAGTGCACGTCGGACTTTCTTAGTCGCTTTAAATTCTTTTCTAAAAAGAGGGGAGGTATTTGACATGTCTAAGTAATTAGATATCCAATGCGCTTTCCACTCATTCTCTTTTAGAATACCCATCGTCCAAGAGGCAGCTTTGGACCAACTGCCTAGATGTCCAGACTCATCCCACACTATAGATTTCCAGAATACCTGCTGAAAGCTTTTAAGTTTCCGGCCCTCATATTTTATATGCAGGCTTTGATTGCTCTCAATACGACCACTGTCCCAAAGATTGCCTTTTCCTGCCTTCAATAATTCTTTACTGTTAGCAACTATAATGCGGTAGGCGCTTTGGGCAGCGCCTTCTCTTGTACACAGGCCCTCAAAACTCAAACGGGGTTGCTGGGTCTCTATTGCCAGAGGGTTTGTCAGATATTCACAGCGCAAGTTGGTCAGTTTATATAACATTATTTGGATGCGACTTATTTAATCTCACTGAGAGGTACAATTCGACTTTCCTTTTCTGAAATTTCCGTTGCATAACAGAGCTTCATCGTTTCATAGGCATCATGTGCAGACGATCCCGGAGGCAAACCCTTTGCGACTAATTCAGCAATCGCGATATTTTGCCCAACAGTATTATGCATCCACTCCGTATCGTCTTCTTTTGTATATGTGATTGTTTCAACAATTTCACTGCGAAGTTGTTTCTCATCTTCTGTAAATTTCCATCTGCGCATACGGCGACGGAATACATCGGTTTCAATTGCCCCGCCAGTTCCAACAATGTGATACTGCAAGTAATGCCCATCATCAGCCTGCTTTTCCAGAATTTCCAGGAGCGGATCATCATAATCAGTTTCGGCAATCCCCATAATGAAATTTAAAACGCTAATGGCGCCATTCTCAAACTTATAGTTAATTTGGTGATTATCAGAATGATTAAAGTAAGGAACAAAATTGGGTGCGGATAGTGAATAAACGTTTTTCACTGGAGAGCCAAACCACCAACGCGGTAGATCTAAATAATGAGATAACTTTTCCCCAATCAATGTACCCGAAGAGTTACTGCGCCAGGAATTTTTCAGGTGGAACTCACTGCAATAATACCGGCATTGGCAATTAACCGGAGTACCAATTAGTCCTTGGTCTATCCAATCCTTTACTGTTTGGTACATTTTAGAATAACGCAGTTCAAAGCCGATCTGCAAAAAACCGCCTGTTGCTTTCTGAGCATCCATCATCTCGCGTGCTTCAGCTAAGGTTTCGCCCATTGGTTTTTCACACAACACTGCTTTACCTGCCTCGAGAGATTTAACTGTTAATTCGCAATGCACTTCATTTATCGCTGCAATATAAATTAATTTTATATCTGGATTGCTGAGTATGTCATCCAGATTGTGTGTCGCTTTAATTTCCAATTCACGACCTCTAAGTTCGGCTCTTTCTTTATCAGGCTCGTAGCCAATAATATCATCTATATATGGCGATGCTTTTGCAGCAAAAACATGAGCCCCGCCCATACGTCCCAAGCCTAAAATAGCTACACTTATTTTATTTTTCATAAAGACATCCTTTTATTAAACGATTGAAAACTTATAGACATATAAATAAAGCTAACGGTATACATGGTCGCCCCGGTCCTTTCACCTTTTTTTAGACATTGGAGCTTTGCTTCTCCACTGGGCATCGGAGCCTCCGGCTCGAAACTTTTTCCCGTTCTTTTTAATCATGACAAAACCGAGCTGCTTTCTCTTTAATATCTTGAGCTCAACCTGTTCTTTTGCTAGCAATGAAGTCATAAGGTAATTCTCCTTTTACTCGAATGAGGACCCATCTTTTCTAATAGTACATATATACGGTATATTTACCTTGTCAAGGGGAATATAAGCGGTATTTTCCAATAAGCATGTTGACAGGGGTTATTATACGGTATATTGTTTGAAACGATAAAATAATTAAAAGGGACCTGCGCTTGCAGGTCCAGGACATAGCAGCAGTCCTTGAACATGCAGCTTCTTTGTCAGAGAATAAAAGGGTTAAAAAAATGAAAACAGTTATTCGCGATAAAATAAATATCAAAGCAAGTCGACTTTCACTTGGTCTTTTTACTTCAACTAGCGCCGATGAAATGACACGACTGATACGCACTGGATTAATTGGCCTCAATCATTTTGAGGGTGGACAATGAAAGCATATTTTTTCACGCTTATTTCTACTGCGTTATTTTTTAGTTCATCCTATGCCAATGATTGGCCCATGTGGAGAAACGACATGGCTCGCAGCGGGGTGACAGAGAGCGCTCTGCCAAAGGTTTTGCATCTCCAATGGTCGCGAAAATTATCTAAACTATCCCCCGCGTGGCCAGAGGAACCTCGGCTGCACTTTGATACACAGCATTACCCCATAGTCATGGGCAAAAGCATCTACTTGGTCTCCAATCTTAAGGATCGCATTACCGCCTATGAACTGGAAAGTGGCAAAGAGCAATGGCGCTACTATGTCAACGCTCCCATTCGTTTTGCACCAGTCGCTGTGCGAGCCCATGTGAATAAAGGTCCCGCGTCGGATAGAATCATCTTTAGTGCCGATGACGGTGCGCTCTACTGCCTCAATGTGAAAGGTAAATTGCTGTGGCGCTTCGATGGTGCGCCATCTCAACGTTTATGCCTTGGTAACGACCGCTTGATTTCGCTGTGGCCGGCTCGAGGCGCTCCAGTTTATAATCAAGGCAGAGTTTATTTCAGTGCAGGTATCTGGCCGATGAATGGCATCTTCGTCTATGCGCTGAATGTTGAAAACGGTCAAATCGTCTGGAGCAACGAAGACAGTGGCGCCGCCTATCTCGCTCAAAACCATGCACCAGCAAAATCATTTTCCGGGTCTTCGCCTCAAGGTTATTTGGCCATTAATGGCCAACGGCTGATAGTGCCGAATGGCCGTGCCGTACCATCTGTGTACGATCTCAAGGATGGCAAACTTTTACATTTTCAAGCGGCCATCCGTTGCGGTGGTTGGTATGCCGGTAGTGTTAATGACCTCATCGTTAATTATTCCAAGAGTAAAAGACGGCCGATTGGCGGCTTCCTGGACCTCGAGTCGGGTGTGTTGCGCGGTATGAAAAAGATCAACAGCTTACCCATCTTGACAGAAAAATTTATTTACTGCAAAAACAAAGTGTATGCAACAGCCAGTAAAGAAAAAGATAGCGGTACCACGATCCCCAGTGTCATAGGGACGCCGATTCTCATGAGTGGAAAACAATTCATCGCCTTTGATGACAAGCGTGTCATCCTAACAGAGGCGGGCAATGCGAAGAAAGAATCATGGTCGACGACATTAAAGCAAAAACCTGTGGGCGCTATTGTTGCCAATGGCCATTTATTGATCAGCACCGCAGACGATGAACTCCTCTGTTATGCTGCCAAGAAGGTCACGCCCAAACATCACAGCCTTAAACAACAAGCTTTAGCAGGCTCCAGTCCTGCGCTTAAACTCAAAGACACTGTCGGTATTGCAGTGATTCTAGGGTTTAAAACCCCTGCGATCATCGATAGCTTATTGCAACACTCCACCGCCAAGATCATCGCCTGCGATGCCGACCCTAAATTGGTGGAGCGTTTACGGCGCAAGTACGATGCTGCAGGGGTGTATGGCAAACGCGTGTCTTTGATACACTCCGATTTGCAAGCATTGATGCTACCACCTTATATCGCCAATCTGATCATCTCGGATCTTCATGAGTCATCATTCATCAGTCGCCAACTGGCAGCGCTGAGACCATTTGGGGGCGTGCTCAAGCTGGCCTATTCGAAATCGGTACTTGTGAAACTACAAAAGCTTATGACGAATTTCGCTAAAACCGCTTACACCTTGCAGCACGATAAACACTGGATTAGCATTACGCGTACTGGCCCTTTAGCCGGAAGCGATGACTGGAGTCACGATCACGCCAATGCAGCGAATACTCTAGCGAGTATGGATCAACGCGTCAAAGCCCCTTTTGGGGTCTTATGGTTTGGTGGACCTGCCAATAGCAATCAGCTCTACTTCGACCGACATGCCATGTCGCCACCGGCTCAAGTTGTGAATGGCCGGATGCTGGTTCGCGGTCCACAAGGTTTATCAGCGATAGATATCTATACCGGCCGGATCATTTGGAAAAAAGAATTACCCAAAATACATGGACCCAAAGGCTTAGGACATCACTTTAAATACGAGCCCTTTGTCGCCTACAAGAACGCTGTCTACACTGTTTCCGGTAAAGACTGTCGGGTATTTTCAGCAGCCGATGGTACTGAAATAAACAAGCTGAACATTAAAGATGCCAAAGGCGCAGATGCCGACTGGGCCTTCTTGAAACTGCAAGGCGATCTCTTGCTTGGCGGATCCGCACTGAATACTTGGTCACAACCCTCTGTGCGCACACGGGCGCTTTCTCCCAAGCGACTGACCGATCACATTGTCGCCATGAATCGTAGCACCAAAAAAGTCCTGTGGACCCATACGCCCAATCACCCTGTGAATGGCGATGGTCTGGTCATCGGTGGACAGCGAGCCTTTTGGGTGGAGTCCCCGGCATCATCAAAAATACAGGCGGTTATTAAGATGAAAAAGACGCTAAAAACCAGTCCAAGGATTGTTGCTGTAGATCTTGCCACTGGTAAACTCGCATGGCAAAAAGGTCTCAAATACCTTTCCACCATTAGCAAAGCTCCTGCACCATTGCCAGTACTCAAAAAGCTGAAAGCGTCTACTAAGACTCTAGATGATAAAACGGTTAGTCAAAAATTTGAATCTGCTAAAACGCCAATCAAATGGCTTTATCTCGGGCCCATTCCCCGCACATACCAAAAAATATACCAAGAAAAACTTGGGAATGAATCGACCATGTCCTTAGTTTTAGATCAGAGTCTCAAGCTCGGTCCCAAAACATATACAGCCAAGGTTTTGCCTGAAAAATTATTTTTAAAACATATGCTTTTGACGGATAATATTCGCTCTATCGACCTCTTGCCAATTCTAGGTTACTTTTCACAAACCAATTATTCAGATACTTATTTATATACCAATATTGAAAATGATCGCGAGCGTATTTGTCGCGTTCGCTTGTCCAATCCACATGCCAAAGCCTGGATGTCTGGACAATCCGTTGTGGATGGCGACCTGGTGTTTATGCCAAAAGGAAGATTCCGAATTTTAATAAAATTAGCAATTCTCCTGCCCGAATCGGCAGCGGATATTGTGCTTGCCTTCCAACTCCGCGAAACCACTCTTGCGGATGAGAGCAGCGCACTTAAAAAGGCCCAAGAACATCGGCGAAAAGCCTTGGCCCTACAGTCGGGTGGTCGTTTGAGTATTCCTGAAGAAAATCCATCCATCCATGTGAGCAGAAATCATTGGCTGGGATACTCCAAGAAACACGACGTATTGGTCATCGCACAAGATAGGCGACTCATGGGCATCCAAGGAAAAAATGGAAACGTGTTATGGGATCTGCCACTTATAAATGGACGAGACTATATGTGGCCCTGCATCATTCTGGAGGATGTCGTCATGACCCAGCCGCTTTGGTACTGTTACTCAAAAACATTCGATTTACTTACGGGTAAAAGCGTCAAGACGATTGAAAGCAGTACCGGCAAGAGCAGAAAAAAATGGCAGATCCGCAAAACCTACGGCTGCAACTATGCCATCGGCTCGCCCAATCTTATTATGTTTCGCTCGGGAACGGGAAGTTATTTTGATTTAAATAGCGATAGTGGTACATCGAGTTTCAGCGGCTTCCGTTCGGGTTGTAACAGTAGCTTGATTCCCGCGGGTGGACTTATCACGGCGCCAAAATTCACCAAAGGCTGTGGTTGTGCCTACCCTATGCTCACGGCAGCATCATTCGTGCCCATGGCCTCTGGCGATATGTGGACACGCGCTACAGAGGCAAGTCATATCGATGAGATCGCCAAACTGGGGATCAATCTTGGAGCGCCAGGTGACCGGCGCGCAAAGGATGGAACCCTGTGGTTGAGTTATCATCAAACGAATCAAAGGTCTGAAATACAAGCAGTGACACTGGAACCGGCTGCAAAATTAAAATGGTTTTCATTTCACGCCTCCCGAATGACTGGGCCGTTGAAATGGGTGACCTCATCCGGCTGTGAGGGTTTGCAGCGCATTCGCTTAAAATTCAAAACTGCCAAGACCCGTAAACTCAAATTATATTTCATGGAGCCTGCGCAAGCAACGGACAGAGAATTTACGATCACTGTTCAAGGCCAGGCCGTCATTGCGCGGCTCAATGTTTTCAAAGAAGCCAAAAAAGGATTTCATGGTATCATTCGCGAGATCACTTTGCCGAAGGCCCATTCCGTGGTCATCGAATTTCAGCCTCTTGGAAAATCAAAACTACCAACCCTGCTGAGCGGGTTTTCACTGGGCGATTGAAAATCATGCCAAGCCTTATGTCACATTTTTTAGAAACACACGATCAATTTTTAACGAGGAAAAAACATGAACAATAGACGATACCACAAGATTCAAATGAGAGTTCAAGCATGTCGATAATAAATGAGCTAACAGATTTAGCAGTAGAAATGGGAAGAGAGTCCGTTGATCAGGCCATGATCGACGACTACCGAAGCAATGGCTTTGTGAAGATTCCCAACTTGATAACACGAGACTGTGCGCAAAGCTTCAGAGCTGAAGCTCTTAATTTCATTCACAAGAATGAATCGGACGATGAATCGGTCGAAAAATGGAAAAGTTCTTCCAGTCGATTGAACCAACACATGCTTGTTTGGCGAGAAAGTGACGTGATTGAAAAAATGACGAAGTCAAAAGATATTGCGGCCATCGCAGAACAGCTCTCTGGACTAAAATTAAGACTTTGGCATGACCACTTGCTTTCGAAAGGTCCTGGCAATGCTTTGGCCACCGAGTGGCATCAAGACGGTCCGTATTGGCCTTTTCAGGGCAAGACTGAATGCATCTCTATTTGGATCGCACTCCAGGACACCCCCGAAGAACATGGCTGCATGAGTTTTATTCCTGGCAGTCATCGTCTTATTGATCTTCCCACGACAGACGTCAGGGAACCCGATTCCTTTTGGAAGGTGGCACCTGAGCTCGAGTACGCACCCAAGGTGCAACTCCCTCTAAAAGCAGGGGATGCAACATTTCACCATGGTTTCACCGCGCATATGGGAATGCCTAATATCTTAGAAGATTGGCGCGTCGCCCATGTGATTACTTACATGAAAGATGGCACCAAAATGGGTGATATAAAACATCACGTCACAGAGACATACAAAGCTGAAATGGGTGAATTACCGCCTGGACAGGTCCTGAATCAAAGCTGGTTTCCAAGACTCACGGAATAGGACGATATGTCAGTGACCATCATTTTTTAAAACACTACATTTTAACGGGGAGAAAATATGAAAAATAAACGATACAGCAAAGTTCAAATGACGGTTCAAGCATGCCGATAAAAAACAGTCTAAGCATAGCCCTTCTGATGATCGGTACAGCGTCTTCTTGCTGGGCCAAGGAAAACTCAATTTTATTATCAACAAAGTGGTAGCGGTACTTGCTGCTAACCAGCACGCCCTTACGGCAATTAATGAAAGAGATCTATTTCTCGTATCGATGATGTAACGCATTCAAAAACGAACTTGATTTTCTTACCCTTTGCAACAGGTTTATATCACCCACTTTAAAGGAATAGTCATGTCGAAACCAAATATCATCATCTGTATGTGCGATGAACTTCGCGCATTCGAAGTTGCCTGCTACGGGCATCCGCACATTAAGACGCCAAACATGGATCGTCTTGCTGCCGCCGGCACACGTTTTGAAATTGCTGCAAGTAATAATCCGGTATGTATGCCTGCGCGGTCGATTGTACTCTCAGGGCAATACAGCTCTACATGCAATGGCATTTTAGGGAATAAATCCTGGACGTCAAACGAAGGCCAATGGATCATGCCACATTATCCAGAAGCAGGCAGGCCTCACTTAAAAGATAAAACGCTAGCCGAATCTCTTAAAGAATCCGGCTACCATACCACGGCAATTGGAAAATGGCATATAAACAGTTGGCCAGACGATATTGGCTTCGACCACTATATTATTCCGCGGCATCAGCATGCCAACCGCGCACAGCTCTTTACAGAAGATGGCGGAGAGGAATTCTGCCCGGATATGTCTTTTTGTGTTCTAGTGCCGCCAATTATATTACGGGCCAGACGATTAATGTTGATGGAGGATGCTCTGTAATAAAAAGAGATAAAATTTGAGTGTCCTAAACTGAGATTCTGAATAGGGATTTTGATTTCTGACATGGCGATACATTAGTGAAATTAAGTCCTAGAAGGGCGGATTGATGTCCCCCGGCAGGTAATGCGGAAGAACTGAAAGAAGAGGTTAGATAAGATGAAGCAGAAATCCAGCAACTCACCAACTTTAATCCGTAATTTGTAAGCAAGAGAATTTAGAAATGAAAATTATAAACAAGCAAAAATCGTTAAACATTGTCCATCTCGACCTTAAAGGGGTCATGTGTAAAACGGCTTATCATAAACAATACTTGAAAGACCTGGCGGATCAGGGTGTCAATGCCCTGTTGATAGAATATGAAGACATGTTTCCGTTCGAGGGTCATCAGTTCGCTTTGGATCCAGAAAGGGTTTGGAGCAAATCCGTACTACGCAGTTTTCAAAAAATGGCCAAAGGCTTTGGTATCGAAATTATTCCTTTGCAGCAATGCCTGGGGCACCTGGAGTATGTCCTGCGTTGGGATCGCTACCGGCACCTTTCCGAAGATCGCAAGTACCCAAGTACGATTAAAGTAAAGAGCAAGAAAGCCCGGGCTTTAATCATGGACCTATTGACTCAGATGCTGGAAGCGCACCCGGATAGTCGCTATGTCCATATTGGAATGGATGAAGCCCACGCTTTAATCACAGGCGCTCAGACCCGGGGGGAAGACCCGGTCGTTCTTTTTCTCGAACTTTTAGATGAGTTGATTGATCTCTGTGTGGCTTATGGGAAAATGCCCATTGTCTGGAGTGACATGCTGGATGATCATTTCAATCCGAAATTACTGGCGCCCTACAAGGATCGGATGATCGTTGCCGTTTGGGATTATGGCCCACATCACGGAGAGACAGACCAGATGCTGCGGCTTCTTGGCGGTTATAGAGCCAGTAAGGAATGGCTGAATGACGGTGCAAATCCAGAGGCGCCGGGAATGAATGCAGGTACCCGTTTCCTGGAAGACCTGCCAGGTCCATTAAAAAAAATGCTAGCACCTTATAAGAAAGGCCGTGGGGTCGTTTGTTTGCCACAAGCTGATCTCTGGGTGAAAATGGGTTTTCAAGTGATGGGAACCGCAGCTATTCGGGCCAGTGCCCATGGTGAAATTCTCCCTGACTATGCCTGGCTTTACAGTAATATAGAAACCTGGAAAACGGTCTCCAAACGCGCTGGCATGATTGGGGTCATTGGCTCCTCCTGGGCTCGGGGCACCACCTTTTGCCCGCCCAATTTCAATAGCGATCTTTGCTGGCCCATAATCGCCAAAATGTCTGATGGCAAAAGCAAACCATTCTGGTCAGGGATTCCTGCAACGACTGTTGAACGCTTAACCCTATGGTTTGGAAATTCAAAAAAGAACTGGAACATGCAGGATAAAGCGGTTGCCGAAATGAAACGCTTAAGGCCTAAAGTGAAGACTCATCGCTATGAGTGGGACAGCCTGGCTTTAATGGGAGAAGTGCTTTCCTTCAAAAAGCGGGCAGATTATGCCTTACTGGAAGTTGATTTTTTTGAATCAAACAATCATCCCATCGATGCTGAATGGGACCGGCGTTTCAAAGATCAAGGGGACGTGCTAATCCTGTTAAGCAACTTACGTAAACGGGTGATTAGCCACTTTTCCAAACGCTATCATGGGCATGCCTTTGATGAATGGGTGCGGCAACTTTTCTCATTGTATGAAAGACGGATAAAAGAATGCCAGGCCATCGCCAGAAAGAAGAAACAGATCGCTAAGAAAATTTATAAAACGTCGCCATAGATTCTTGAACGTCGTTTTCAGACAACACCTATTCCTGAGAGCCTCTGACACCCCAAGTACGATCCGGCTTCGAAGGTTTCGCCGACCTGTTCGCCATGGCCAGCGGATGGCACACCCATCAATTTTGCCCCGTGAGCATTAGGGTGAAACTGATAGGAAATTTGATTTTTGACATGAGCTAATAGTAGCGTATATTTCTCTTGAATAAACCCTTTCACCTTGTAGAGTGGTGAATTATTTGACCAATTTGTTCTTACATAAACAGATATAAAATGATAACTATTTCAGAAAATACATGATGAGTTTATCCATTATTTATGCCAAAGATCCAGACGAGGAATTGACTGACTATTTATTTGATCTAAACGGATGTCTCATTATAAAGAATGCGGTTGATCATATTCGTTTTATGCTAACTCTTTCACCACTGGGTTTCAGGGTTTTGTTTCTTATCTTCCTTCTTACGACCCTGCAGGCTACGGCCTTTGACGGTAACCCAACCCCCCATGACGATGCCCACCTAGCGATATTCAATAGGCGAGCAAAAAATCTGAAAGGAAAGGATGTTAAGCCGACTGGTGATAAAACCTCTGTCTTCAAGTCCTCCTTTGTTATTTCTGAACCCCGATTAACAACACTGAAGATAACCCATCCTGGAACCTATGACCTTTGGATCCATTTGGGGCGCCCTTCCACTGCTGCGGGTGTATCTGTGAATATAAAGCTTTCTCTCGGCGACCGTGTCATCAAAGAGGCGGTTGTAGGCAAGGGAATGGGGTCAGTTGGATCGGGCGGTCCATCGGGGTTCATGCCCTATTACGACATTGCCATGGAGAACACCAAGGATGCAGTTACCCTAGCAAAAATATTGGGGTACGATGTGGATATTACCCAGGAAGAAACGGAAAGTGATGACGACATCGCCGACCTTATGGCCGATGAGGACAATCCCTTTGTTTCTATGAAACGTGTTGAAAAATACGAAAAGAATAAGCCCTGGTACTGGTGGAAAGCCTTCAAGGTGAAACTCAAACCTGGCACTTATACCCTAGCTGTTTCACCCACGAAAAAAACGACTGTCGCCGCTCGGATGGATACGGCTTTTCTCAGTACATCGAAAATGCTGAGTTACCCTTATGTGGGCGATTTTTCTGTGCCTAGGGGAACGTATGTACGGTTTAAGATCAATGCCCTGCCGCGCAATGGCAAGGTGAGCATTAGCGGCAGTATGGGCATCCATTCCCCGCCTTGGCGGGCGAACCCTTTACCCTTCAGTTCGACAGGTATCAAAGTGAATAGGGAAGGAACTTTCAAGGGTTCCAATGTACCTCACACGAAAACAGGATTTACCCGTTGGTACCGCCTTCAAGACATTCGCTATGTTCCAGGCGGAGGTTCGGCCAATCTGATTTTCAGTATAAGCGACTTGGCCCAAGCCAAGGGGGTCACTCAGTTTGCGTCCTACCCACACCAGGATCAGGTGGTTCGTGAATTCGACTGGCATGAACCCGACGGCCTGCGCATTTCTATGAATATGAATGTGGCCGGCGCCCGCCATGCCCTCGTTACCTATCGAGATCTGGAACGGGTCCATTATGAGTACGCCTTGTCTGCAACCAGCAACCGACTCTTTCCTTTGACTCGCGGCAGGCAGGCTTTCGGTAATGCCGCTGGTGGCGCAACGGGTGCGGCCCAAGATTATATGTTCAAAGTCCTCCGACTCCTGGGCTTCACTGCCGTGTCATCCACGGACCCAGGTTTCTATCGCAAGCATTACGGTGGTGACCCGGCAGGCGGTCACTATTGGCCACCGGTCTTTATGCCCTATGATCCAAAAAAGGCTGAGGCCCAATACGATGCTCACTACAAATCCTTCTTTGCGAAACGCAGCGGTACTTACAAACACATGCGTATTTTTCAAATAGCTGATGAACCAGGCGAAATTAATCGGGAGGCGATGACCGCACCCTTCTGGGACTATGTTTCTGGCAAGCCGGACGGCCGGTGGGTCGACCGCTCAGGTCTAAGTTCATTCCATACGAAAAAAGTTGATTATGAAAATTGTGTGCTTGAGGGAAACTTTCAGGTTCATGGCGGCACGGCCCAGGTAATGGGGTTTCGCGTAGGGACAGACTCGGCAAAGAATCCGAAATCCTTT
>JABSQK010000125.1 GCA_013215875.1 Lentisphaeria bacterium | reverse complement strand
TACCCCAACCGCCAAAAATATAGGGGGAGCCCACATGCAGAACCATCTTTTTTTTCAGCATCATTTTAGCCCGATGTTTCGTATTTAACAAAAGGGACGCAGCGCCATCGTGCTTTACAGAGCTGTCTAGCTTGCCTTGCCCCTGCCAGTGTTTGCTCAGGTCTTCAGCCGTATCAAAACCAGCACCTGGAATCAGGTTATGTGGCGACTGCACCAGGTCGATCTTCTTGTGCAGTCCCTTTTTTTGGGTCTGGGTAATCATAACCGTAAGGGTCTGGTCTTTTTTAAGTGAGATCAAAAAGACAATCAGATCATTGCCGGGCTGATCATAAGGCGGCAGATGCACGAGATCATAAGGCAGAGACTGACCACTTGAATCTTTGATTAGCAATTTGCTTAGATCCAGTGAACCGGGGCTTAAATTTTTACCAAATACATGATAGGCTTTAAGAATGACTGGCCACTCTTTTTTATCTTCACCGGAGCCATTCTTCAAATCAATCTGCATGGCCATTATTCCATTGGGAAAGAGGAAAAACAAGAGAAAAATAAAGGCCAGTAAACGCCTTTGGTATCTACGGGAAAAATTGAGTTTTTTCAGATCGTCAGCTTTTAGCATGTCCAGTCACCAAATGTTTCATGACCTTTTTCTGTCAACATAAAGTCACCATATTCAGGATTGACAAAACAGTCAGAGAAATCGCCAATAAAATTATCTTGATTATCCACCGGGCTTTCCATTTTCAATGTACCATGAATCAAATTATGATGCAAATGGTCACCGGTGGCACCATCAAGAAATCGCACTGAAGGGAAATTGGTATTGGTGGCGTAGACGATATTATTATAAGCCTGGCAATTACTGGTATTGCAAAATTCCATGGCTTTAAGGGCGTGGCTGACAATGATATTATCTCTCACAATTCCCTGGTCCACATTAAGTTTGCGATGGCCAAAATTACCTAAATTGATGCCCTGGTCACAATTGATCACTATATTTCGTTCTATGAGAACCCGTTCACAATCCTGCCAGATAAAAATTCCCGCGTTACCTTGGTTAACCCGACTGCGTATGCCGATGAATAAATTATCAGAAATCGTCCAATCTTTAATACCCATAAGGTCCATTCCGGCGAGATAATTAATGTGGTCGATGCCATCTTCCATTTTTGGATCATCGTTAATGAAAAGGCAGTATTTCACCTGACCATCTTTTGGACGTACAGCCCGGCCTTTCTCAGGGGAATGGGTATTGGTAAACGAATCACCAATACGATTTTGATTGGAACCCTTTAAACCTCTGACCCAGATGTTGTGAAATTTTACATTATAAATGTTCAAACCCCAGACTTCGCTGTCACCATAAAAAGCAATGCCATACTTATCACTATTCTTAAATGTGATGTCGGCTATGCAAGCATTTTTGGCGCCAAAAATTTTCAGGATTGACAGCAGTGGAACAATATCTAAACCTGAGGTGTATGTCAAGTCACAGTCCTGTCCGTCGAGGATAACCGCTTCGCGCTGGCCACTGGCACTGCGAATAGTTACGTCGTTGGCTTGCAGGACACAGGAACGGGGAATTTTGTAAACCCCATCTGCTAATAAAATAGTTGACTTATCTTTTGCCTGATCGACGGCTTCGACAAATTCCGCTGCTGTGTTGACTCTAACAATATAGCCGCTTGGGTCTGCTAGAGCAGGCGCTTTTTTCATTGCCTGAAGTAAGGGTTCAAGGGGGGGATTCGCCCGCAGTGTGGAAATTTCAGATTCGGAAAGCATCATCGGCTAATCCTTATACGGCATTTCTTTTTGCTGATCGCCACTTTCGGCAAAGTGACAAAACCATGCTTATCTGCTTTAACAGTTCCAGATTGGCTCACTTTTCCATCGATACTGCTTTGCCATTTAAATCTTTGCCCGGGCTTTGCTTTGAATTTTTGACAGCGCCTTGGGGTGATATCCATCGTCCCCTTTTCGACTGGGCATTTTTTGGCAAGCCAGATGGTCATTTCCCAGGTTTTTGCTTTGTCCGTAATATTTGTTGTATCCCAGCGTTGCCAGATATTAATACCGCCTTCGCGATCAGCACCATTCACAAAATCCATATCCAGTTTTTTTGTGTAGATATTTTTCATTTTTCGGTTCATCGGTCCCCGGGGATTTTTTGTCTGAGGGCTTCGGTCAAAAGAAGCGTTTGTAAATGCTGGCATGGATTGATTTCGTTTGATCTTTGTAAACTGTGTTTTCAAAAGATGTTTTAATTCTCCCGGACCATTTGAAACCCATACGGCAGCAAATGCGCGCTTGGTCTCTATCATTGCGGCGATAAATTCCTGCCAGGGTTTAAAGCCAAAATCCACTAGAGTATGGGAAGGAAATTTTCCGTAGGAGGGATGGCAGACCCAATAAGGCAACTCTTTTGTGGGGTTTTTGCGAATCCAGCTTGCCAGATCTAAATAATCCAGATGTGGAATTCCCAGCCAGTTTTTCCCCATGCCATTCAAGCCCCATTCTTTATGCCGCTTTTTGGCTTCCCGG
>JABSQK010000124.1 GCA_013215875.1 Lentisphaeria bacterium | reverse complement strand
TGGCATAGCCATCTTTTGTTGCGCCAGTTTCTCCAAGATCCACTTTTACAAATTTTGCCCCGAGAGATTGCACTTGCTCTTCCGTATCTGCCCGAACATCAGTAGCTTCAACTCGAGCAGCCAGGCGCTTAGCCGTTGCAATCGCTTGCAAACCAGCAACACCACCCCCACATATCATTACGCGCATAGGTGGAATCGTTCCCGCAGGTGTCATCATCATCGGGAGAATTTTCTGGTGGCGCTCAGCAGCCAATATCACTGACATATATCCGGCCAGACTTGCCTGAGAGCTTAGCGCATCCATTTTCTGGGCACGAGTCGACCGTGGAATCATTTCCATACTTATCGCTGAAATGTTTTTTGCAGCCAGCTTTTCAACAAGTTCGCGCGAATCAAATGGATCCAAAAAGCTAACATGTATCGCACCGGATTTGAGTAGATCTACTTCGTCTTCTGGTATGGGGCGTAAACGCAAAACGATATCGCCATCACCAAGCAGTTCCTTACGATCCGCCACAATTGTAGCACCCGCATCTTCATACTCAGCATCCGTCACCTTTATGCTCTCAGCCAATGATTTCTCAACCAGCACTTCAGCGCCTAAAGCAACGAGTTTTTTCACCGCAGATGGCAGTAATGGTACGCGAGTTTCGCCTGGAAAAATTTCTTTTGGTACTACTATTTTCATCTTATAAGCAATCCATAAATACTAAGGTAAATTTTTGTAACTGCACAATATGATTGCAAATGCACAATGATCAAGAAATAAAACATTAGATTTCAAAACTAGCCTGAGTTAATCATGACAATAATAAAAATAAATGAGGCTTATTTGTATAGGAGGCTTCGAATATCTTCAATACGATTTCGGTTTACACCAAAATCTGTGCGGCCAATACGTGATGCTGAGCGCACATGGATAAGTTTAGCATCTGGATCTAGATAAAATTCCACATCATCGACATAGCGGAGTAATCGACTGGTCGATTCCATGTAAATGTAATTTTCTGTCGATTTGATAATGCTTGAGCGTGGATAGCTCACCAGTACAGTCTTCAGTTTTTCCCATTCTGCATCACAATCATTCAGAGCATAAGGCTCTATATAGTAATCACCCTGCCCCTGGCTCGATACACAATTGGGTGTGGAAGGGCAGTCTGCCAAGCAGTTATTTTTTATTCCAAGGTTAGTTGGTCGTATACCTGTAAAAAGTCCCATGCTAATGACCTTATTTTGAGAATGATTTATCAATGATACCCATACTGGGATAGGTTTATGTCTATCAACTTGCTCAACTCTTTGTTTGATGCAACATATCTATCTCCCACCCAATTAGAAATCTTCAGCTTTAATCTGTCTTTTAAAGCACTTTCCACCCAGCTGGGAAGTATTTTACTGAGGATTATGGAGATTGCTATTACTGCTTTTCGGGTAAAATCGCTACTTAAGGAAGAATAATTATTCACAGAGCTGGATCGTCTAAAGAGATTTAAAGTACGCATATAGTAGGATATTGCTTTTCCACGCATATGTATTTTTTTGTTAAAAGCATCCTCGTGCATGCTTATTTGCAGATTTAAAATTCCACCTAATTTGTCAATAAATAACTGCGGTTCACTTTTAAACATTTCATATGGCAAAACAAGAACGTTTTCCTTACCGTATAGATTATAATACTCAGTTATCAGAGGCAAATATTTAATATGCGCGGGTGAAAAAAATGGGCGCTTTCCATCGTATTTCGTGTTTAAGTACTTATCTAAATTGTTGGTACCCCCGATAGAAAGGTATTCAAAATAATTTGAAAGAATGAAGCTTTTTTGTTCTCGAATAACTACTAATATCTTCGCCTCAGGGAAGGTATGCTTCAGCATTGAGGCAATTTTTTTTGCATCAAAGCCACTACTGTGGGGATTGCCGGACAATCTTTCGTGCGACATGACAGGTATTTTTGACTTTAATTTGTCCTTACGACTTATTATTATTTCTAGTTCTTCTTGAATTCTGCTTTCATTATTTTCAAATGGCGATAAGAGATATTTCTCATCATCATAGATGAAATGTTTCGCTAATGAGCTGTGCCCATTATTTTTCTTTGACAGTGGTTCAAAAACCTCATTTCCCGCAATAAAGAGTTTCTTTTGGAGCCAAGTTGTTGCAGTTTTGTGGTAACCAATATGGATTAATAAATTGTCGATATTCAAATCCATGCCTGCCTTTCAATAGTTGTTTGATTGTAATAAGCTGCTCATAAATGAGGCCTAACTGTGGCACATTGCAGATTAATTTTTATAGTTGCAGCAACATAGTGCATATTTCCTGGTTTTGCGAATCAATATGCACTCATTTAATTAGTTCGGATTCCCTTTAAACTTCACCTGTAGAACTAGATTATTCAGCTTCAGATAACGACTATAGCACATTGGGAAGTTAATGAAATATATATCAACACGTGGCACTATAAAGCCAATCGATTTTTGTGATGCAGTCATGATGGGACTGGCGACTGATGGTGGACTCATCTTGCCTGAAAGCATTCCAGATTGCAAAGACAGACTTGCGGAATTCAGCTGCTTATCCTACCAGGAACTCTGTTTTGAAATCATGAAACTGTATATATCTGACATTCCAGATGATGAGCTAAAAGCATTGGTGGATAAATCATATGCGACATTTGACCACCCGGACATTGCTCCACTGCTTAAAACATCATCGTGCTATATACTGGAAATGTTCCATGGCCCTACCCTGGCATTTAAGGATCTTGCTCTGCAATTCCTGGGCAATCTTTTTGAGCACATCTTACAGGGGTCCGATAAACAACTAAATATCTTAGCAGCAACCAGTGGCGATACTGGTAGTGCCGCCATTCATGGTGTTCGCGGAAAAGATAAAATAAAAATCTTTGTTCTGCATCCTTATAAAAAGGTCAGTCCACTGCAGGAAAAGCAAATGACTACTGTGCTCGATGACAATGTGTTTAATATTGCCATCAATGGCACTTTCGATGATGCCCAACGCATAATAAAAGAAACGTTTGCGGATATAGATTTCAAAACAAAACATCACCTAGGTGCGGTCAATTCTGTAAACTGGGCCCGTGTACTGGCACAGATCGTTTATTATTTTTATGCATCACTCGCTGTCTGTAAAGAAGAAAATGCCGATGCGGTAAACATTACTGTACCGACAGGTAACTTTGGCAACATCTTTGCCGGTTACCTGGCCTGTCAAATGGGTGCACCAATAAACAAGCTCGTTCTGGCAACAAATGAAAACGACATACTCAGCCGCTTCATGCAAAGTGGCACATATGCGCTTGCAGACGTGCAGCCTAGCTTAAGTCCTTCTATGGACATTCAGGTGGCGAGTAACTTCGAACGCTATCTCTACTATCAGTGCAACCAGGATTCTGAAAAACTCCTTGCTTTGATGAACGAATTTAAAGAAACAGGATCTATCACTCCATCGGGTGATATTGATTCTATCTTTGCTGCTGGTGCAGCAAATGCTGCTGACACCAAAGCAATTATCAAAACAGTGTATGAAGACGATGGGTATATACTCGACCCTCATACTGCAGTGGGTGTGCATGTTGCGCAACAACATCAAACAGAAGTTCCGATGATTTGCATGGCGACTGCGGACCCAGCAAAGTTTCCCGACGCTGTAAATAGCGCAATCGGAATTGAAGCCAGACATCCCATATTAGATGCATTGAAAGATCTGCCATCGCGTTGCGAGACTCTTGATGCCGAGAATCAGATCATTCAGTCTTACCTGACAAGTAACTTATAAAATGTCTGAAATAAAGACAGTTAGTAAGGAAATTCATCTTAGCGAGCTGTTTATAGCCTCACAAATTTATCCTGCATTGGGGATCGCCTCATTTTCAATTGCCATCTGGCACAGCCTTGGCTACGAGACTGTCTTACCCGGATTGATCATTTTCCATGCAACCTGGCTCGCCTATCTTTTCGATAGCTATAGCTTCGATGCAGCCGATGTGATAAATAAGCCCAGGCGATATTCCCTTTCCTTAAAGTACCATGCCGTGCAAGAAGCGATAATGTTCTATTGCATCATTTCGCTAATCGCCCTGCCCTTCATTTATCATAAGCCAGAACTCTTACTGGTACTTATACCTTGTGCCTTATTATGCCTGAACTACAGCAAAGCAATAATCAGCAAAGTGCGATTTAAAAACTTGGCTTTGATTAAACCATTCATTCCGGCAATAGCAATAAGTACGGCGATTATTCTTCTACCAGGGATCAATGGAGAGATGGTCTTCACCCCACTGTTCTCTTGCTGGATTCTCTTGCTCTTGTTCAGCAATATTTTTTATTGTGATATAGAAGATATAGATGGAGATGAAATTACCGGCTTGAAAACACCCGCAGTCTATATGGGCGAGAAGAATGCGAAAACAATCTATTTCTGTTTAAGCATTGCCCATATTTATCTTGGATTTTCAAATGGTTATTTATGGGGGTGTACTTCGCTAATACTTTTTGTCTTAACACTCATACCTTCAAAAGAAAACCTAAAAACAGATCTGTTTTTGTTTGTTCCGACACTAATCTTATTAGTATACTAAAGTAGCCGCAACACGCCGTGAGATTTAATGCCGAGCTGGAGCTCAGCGTTCCCAGGATGCAAGGATGCGATGACCAGTGAAGATTCCAGCCGGTGGCTTCGTGGCCAGTGTGTGAAGATCTTCACTTATCCCGTAATTCCCAAAACGGGTCGCTTTGTCTACTATCATTTTTCAGTAATGCACCGCAATTCAAACAATCACCATCCATGGTTGATCCGCCTGTTTCAGTATGCTCACCAGTTTCAGGATCAATCATAGCACCACTCCACATAGAGAAATTTGATATATCTACATAAGATACAGCACAGGCCGGACAGGGTGGATACGTTCGCTTTTCATCATCGATTTCTTTCTCAAATATTTTTATTACAGCACCGTATGCATCTGCATCGACATGATATGGGGCCAGCTCGCAGCGTTCCAACTTGCGAATCTTCTTAGTCAATAGTTTAGTATATTGATCATCAGAAATCCAATGGTCAGTGCAGTGTTTCAATAATCCGCTGCCGTCTTCAGATAAAGCTATGGACGCATTCTCTATTTCAAGCAAGCCTTTTTCTAACAGCCCTTGTATAGGTACTTCCAGATCTTCAGCCTTTGGTAATCGCATCAGTTCTTCTTTCAACATTGGCAGGATCTCAATTACATCCATTCGCGGAGTCATTATAAAAAAGTTAAATACTCTAACTTCCATGCGTAAATCATAGCCATTCGTTTTAGTCATTCCACATCTTTTTATATACTCATTATAGAAAGATTAAGTAAAAGGTTCAAGGAACCAAGTTTTACAAGAATGATATTGACCGCACGCTCAAGTAAAGGTGATTATTGATCAATGTCTGAGGGTTTTGTTACCCAGATCTAAATAAGACCGATTCCTGTTATTGCCAGACCCAATAAAAAAAGGCATCCATTGACGGATACCAAGTCCAGTAACGGTGATACCGATACAGAATGGCATTATCTTTAAACTTTCAAAATCCCCTTCTGTATATGGACCATGTCCCATATTCATTCCTCCAGTTTAATGCTTAAATTTCTAAGATCTTTTTTGCGAATGCTTAAACCGCAATGCAAACACTTGCTGGTGAATCCATTTTGAAACAAACCCTTCATTGTAAATGTTTCATTACATCTTGGACACGGTGAAAATCCAAACCATAAAAAAAGAATGAGATTAAAAAACATGTAAATAACGACAATTACTGAAATAAATGATTCCGATTGAATAATTAAATCCACTATAGATATGACAGGCGCCATCAATATAAAGAAAGAAAATGCAGTAATCCTTAATTTTCGAAGATGGATAGCTCCTTTCAATTCATGGCTATTTTGAGGCTTTGAGTGCTTTGGGTAAACGGGTGAAAAATGCATCGCAATCTCCTGATAATACTTTATCATTTACATACGATGTAATTCGATAAATATTTCAGTTTATTCGTCTGTTTTGATGGGGTCATCGCTTTTGTCAGGCATATATTTTATATGTACCAAATGGCATACAATGCCTGTGCAT
>JABSQK010000123.1 GCA_013215875.1 Lentisphaeria bacterium | reverse complement strand
CAACCCCGCCGCATTACCGCCACGGTGTTCTTTTCTGACTTGGTTGGGTTTACGCCGATTGCAGAGAAGTTTACGCCGAGTGAATTAATGGATTGGCTGAATGTATATATGGAGGCAATGTCGAAAGAGATTTTTTCTAATCAGGGGGTAGTGGATAAATACATGGGGGATGCCATCATGGCATTATTTGGTGTGCCATTTGGTAGCGACACAGAGGAGGGTATTGCGCTCAATGCTCGCAATGCTGTGATAGCGGCGCTGGGAATGTCAGCCCAATTAAAACTGCTCAACCCCATCTGGCAGGAGCAGGGGTTGCCAACTGTCGGTATGCGGGTGGGTATTTTTACCGGTAGTCTGGTGGCCGGTAGTGTTGGTGGTGCCGATAGAATGGAGTATACGGTAATCGGAGATGCTGTTAACACAGCAGCTCGGCTCGAGAGCTACGACAAAACATACGGTGTCGAAGACGGTGGCTGTAGAATTCTAATCGGTAAGGCGACAAAAGATTATCTCGGTGATGCCTTTGTGCTAAAAGATGTCGGTATGGTTAACTTGAAGGGTAAGTCGGAGGGTGTCGCTATTTATCAGGTGATGGGGTTTCGTCAGGGTTCGGGATTAACCTAATCATCGGCGGTTTCAATTAGTTTTGCCAAGCTGTTATAGCTGAGCGTCATTTTTGGCTTGTCACATTGAAATTCCAAAGTGGAATGTACAGCGAGCGTATTTATAACCGGTGACTAATGGTAGTTATTAGTGGTGTCTGTGCAGGTGACTGGTTGATATTACTGACGCGGCAAACATTGCAGTGGTGTTCTATTTATAGTTTAGAAAAATCAGTTTTGTGTAGTCTGTTTGGGTTGCAAGTGCTTGGTTCGAGCTAGTGTAGCAACGGCGTCAGCTTGAGTGGTAGGTTATCAGCAGGTTTTGGCAGTGGTAGCATTTGGAATTTAGGATTGTAATTTTTTGGAGTTTCAAACTTATAGGTCAATAAGAATTGATGCATAAAGAGTTTCACCTGCATTTTTGCAAAATGCATGCCGATACACTTGTGGGCACCACCGCCAAAGCCGGTAAAACTAAAGGAATGGTTTTTGTGTTCCGCCCGCTCTGGAGAAAACCGCTTTGGATCAAAGTCGAATGGATTGCTCCAAAACTCTGGATTAAATTGGGTCCAATAGGGCGATAGAAAGAGTCGCGTGTTTGCGGGGATCTCATAATCTCCAAGCTTGCATTGATTTACCGTGCGTCTGGGTAGCATGATCACCGATGGGTGTATGCGCAAGATTTCCATCATACAGTATTCTATGCCGGTCATGCCTTCTAGATCGTCGTAGCTTGGCGTGTAGGTGTTAAGCGAATGGGCATGTTCCCGCAACTCTTCTTGCAAGGCGCGATGCTCAGGTTTGGCTAAATATAACAGCATATGACTGAGGGCACTGGTATTGGTGTCGTGAGCGGCAAAAAGTAGCAAGCCTAGGTTTGAAATAAGCAGTTCGTCGGGCCAGTACTCACCGTCGTCGGTAACTTCTTTTACCATAACGCTCATAAGATCTTTGCCGACCTGTTCGCGTCGCGTTGGAATCAGTTCTTTGATAAAGCTGTCTAGGTAGCGCTTGCCCTTTAGTCCCGTTGAAAAGGCCAATCCAGGAATTTCTTTTTTGATAATAGATTGGATACCTTTTTCAGATATTTGCAAAAATGCTTTGCAGAGTTTTTCATTTTTATCAGCATCGATATCGTTAATCCCCAAAAATACCTGTGAGGCGATATCCAATAAGAGCTGTTTTATGTTGGGATGAAAGTGAAAATCATCGACGTAATTCCATGCCAGTATGCGCTTGCGAATAATCGGATTGATGATGTCCACGTAGCCTTTCATGGCCTCGTTTTTAAATGAGTTTTGAAATATGCGGCGTTGAGTTTTGTGATCATCGCCGTCTTGAGTGATAAGAGAGTTATTAAAGAAATCTTGTAAGATAGGCTTGTAGCCCATTTTTGACGAAAAGTTCTTGTTTTGATTGAGAAAGATTTCCTTTAAGTGGTCTGGGTCGGTGATCAGCAGAGAGCGAAATGGCCCGAAAGCAATTCTCGATATATGCCCATAATTTT
>JABSQK010000122.1 GCA_013215875.1 Lentisphaeria bacterium | reverse complement strand
TTTCCATTGCATTCTCCTTTTTTTGAGCAATAGAAAGGAGGTCGCATAAATCACGCAAGACTATAAAAGATCTATTCGAAGGGGCTTAGGGAAGTACCGCAAGGAGGTTTGCGCTGAAAGCGCATTTGTTCAACTGTTAATGATCCGCAGGTGGAAATATTGACAGATTTTAAAATTTTCTTGTTCCATTTTTCTGCGCACTCCATATTTTAGTTAATTTTGTATCACTATAGCGCAATTTGAGTGCATAAGCAATTCAATATTGGGAATACGCATCAGGTGGCTCAATTTTAAAAAAAATGAAAGATTTACGTTGACTAATCTACGGGACTGACTAATTATAGCTAATAATAATTAGCCTTAATAAGGCTAATAACTGTGCTTTTGCGGGAGTATCACCCCTGTCTGGTCGTGCTCATCAACCTGCGGAGTATGTAAATCTAAAAATATACTTGGAGTGGAAAAAATGGCGAAATTATCATTTGAAAATTTCCTTAAATCGGAATCATCAGTACTAGAGAAATCCCTGCCTTATTATGTAAAATGGGCATCTAAATTCATAATTTTCTGCGACCATGATTCTTGCCTAAATAATTCATAAAAAGTCTACTATTAACTCGAATTACTTCATTCTCAGTCCCTAAGGGCTGACAGAGACTTTGCCATATTTCAATATGTCTGCATCCACTTTACAGCCCTGAAGAACTGTTCTTATTGCACTTCGTGTTCTCGCTACGGTATTTATGAATTAATCAGGCTGGAAGATGACGCTGAATTCCAGGAACTGCTTGGACACAGCAATCTAAATACAACGATGATTTATACGCATGTGGCTCAAAAGAAATTTGGCAATCTAGATAGTCCATTTGATAATTTGTAATTCCTGGTTTTGGGGGCAATTAACGCAATCGCCTACACAGCATATTGCTTGAGCAAGTCGACCATTTTTTCTGCCGCATCATCCCGGGCGATGGATTGATGATTAGCATTTTTGTTATTGCCATTTTTAAGCCAGTCATTTAATTGTTTTGCCAAGGATTCACTGCTGAGTTCTGCTTCTTTTAGCAGCCATCCGGAATCTGCATTTACGACTGTTTGGGCATTGGCAGTTTGGTGGTCGTATTTTGCTGCAGGGTAGGGGATCATTAACGGGGCTTTTGAAAATACTGCAAGTTCGGCAAGGGTGGATGCGCCAGAGCGGCAAATAATAAAGTCGCAAACGGTATAAAATTTGTGGATCTCCGGATCACGTGCTTTGATGACTGCTTTTATGCCATGCACATCAATGAACTTTAACCAATCCGCATTGTCATCCTGGCCGGTAAAAAGTATGAGCTGCATGGTTTTAAAAATCTCAGCTTGTTCGTTGATGAGTTTTTTAATTGCATCGTTGATTGCCCGGGCACCCTGACTGCCACCAAAGACAAAGAGTATGGGTAGTTCTTCATTTAATGAAAGCTCTTTGCAAAGCTCGGAGCGCTCGCTCTGCTTCTTTGCTTCATCGAGCAGGGGCTGGCGAATGGGCATGCCTGTATGCACTTGGGGTGCTTTGGTTTTGTAATTGTCGAGCAAAGGGTAGGTTAGCCCCAGAACTTTTGCCCAACGGCTTTGCAGGCGATTGGCCTGGCCAAGAATGGCATTGCCCTCATGTAGGCAGAGGGGAATTTTTAAGAGCCGAGTGGCTAGGCCCATAGGAACGCTGGCAAAGCTGCCCATGCACAAAGCGACATTGACATGAAATTTTTTGAGCTGGCGGCGGTTTTGCAAAATGCAGGACAGGAATTTGAATGGAAAGACGAGGGCTTGCAATGGACCCCGTGGCAAACGAATGGCTTCTGCTGCGACTGCTTCAAAACCG
>JABSQK010000121.1 GCA_013215875.1 Lentisphaeria bacterium | reverse complement strand
ATCTAGAAGATGTCTTACGACGAATCATGAGTCATCCGGCAAACAGAATACATGAGCTCCTGCCGGATGAATGGGCAAAAATACGTAACGAAAAAAACACGCAGAATTAAAGCAAGACTGTAAAACAATCACCGCTTACCTAATTAAGTATTTATACATGAACTAATATAATATCTAGTGTTATGTAATACCAACTTCGAATGCTCGTGATTCAAGTAAGGGTTCCATTAATAGTAAGCTAACCTAGGTCGTCAGGCCTAGGAAATTTAAAATTAGAATCAAAGCTACAGAGTAGCGACGTAATCTACTTCGCTCTTCCAGAGCTAAATTTTCGTCAACATATAACCCAGGCCTGGCGACCTGGGCTAGCCTACTTAAGGGAAAGCTAAGAAAGATGGTGCTAGGCAAGATATCGTAAAATAAATTATTCATTGACCGAGCTGACAATTCATTAATTCGTTATAGTATATAAAAACCTTTAACTGGATTTCATATGTCTTTTACAACACTATCTGAAAATGTTAGCCTTTTTCGTGGAATTATTAATTGTGCAATTATTCGTCATGGTGAATCTGCGATATTAATTGATTGTGATGCTGAACTAAACAGCGAGCGCTTAAGCGAAATCGGTATAAACAAGGTCGAGAAAATTTTCTTAACGCAACACCGTCGTGACAATTCAGCTGGTGTGAAAGAATTTATTGCGCAGGGTGCCGAGCTGCACATCGCCGAAAAGGAACGCTTCTTAATAGATGATGTGCCGGCCTTTTGGACGCGCTGGGGTGAACGATGGGATAACTACAGCTCGCACCGAATGCCGCTGGTATTGCCCGAATCTCTTGACGTTTCTGCTGAGTTAACTGATAAACAAAGTCTCGACTGGAATGGCATCTCAATTACTGCATACGATAGTCCTGGTGCAACGGATGCATCCATGTCATTCCACATCCAAGACGGTGAGGAATCGTTTCTATTTTGCGGCGATGTGATATATGAAGGTGGGCGCATCTATGACCTTTACTGTTTGCAACATGCCTTTAATGGTGCCGGGCACTACCATGGATTTATAGGCAACAAGGATCTGCTCATTGAGTCACTGGAAGCGCTAACAGCATTGGATATTCCCAGCTGGATTCCCTCACATGGGGAGATCGTGACTAATCCATCGGAGGATGCAGCACAATTAATCGAGCGGCTGATACGCCTTGAACGCAATGTTTCGCAGATTTCGAGTATGAATTTTTATATTCCCAGACTCTACAAAAGGTATAAAGAAGATACTGAGTGGATGCCTCCGGCAGAGACTTTTGATCTACCATCATTTGTGCTGCGACCGACATCAATTTCATTTCTGCTGGTATCAGATACAGGTGCAGGCTTGCTGGTTGATTGTGGCATGCACCACCCCATATTAAAAACGCAAGAATTCATTAAAGAGAGAAAACTCGAAAAACTTGAAGCCATATGGGTGACCCATTATCATGACGACCATGTGCAGGAACTCGGTGCCAATGGCTACCATAAAATTACCACGCAAATTGTTGCCGATGTTGTGCGCTTTCCCAGACGCTACTCCCTTCCTTGTTTGTCGCCAAACCCGTCGCGAATTGATCGCATTGTGGAACACGGTGAAACCTGGCAATGGCATGAGTTCACCCTTACGGCATATGATTTTCCAGGACAAACGCTTTATCATTCAGGCCTCCTGGTCGAGGGCCATAGCAGCAAACTGTTTTTTGCCGGGGATTCGGGATCACCCAAAGGAGTTGATGACCATTGTACCCCGAACCGAAATTTCAATCGGCCTGGCACTGGTTTTAGGCGCTGCATCGAAATCTGGCGGGAAACACAGCCGGACTTTATTTTTAACCAGCACCAGGAACAAGGATTCCACTTTGATGAATCACGTTTGGACTACATGGAAAAAACACTTGCAGAGCGATTCGAGATATATAAGGAGATGATGCCCTGGGAAGATCCTGACTTTGGCCTGGATGCATTGTGGGTGCGTTCCTACCCCTATGAGCAGGATGCAATTGCCGGATCGACCCAGGCAGTAGAGATACAGTTTACCAATCACAGTAGCGAAACAAGCACTGCTGAAATTTGTTCAGTAGTGGTACCTGAGGGATGGGCAATAGATACGAGCTCTGCGATGAGCACTGAAATCCCTGGTGAAACAGATGGCGCGATTACGAGTAAATTTATCGTGCCGGATTCTGCAGAGCCCGGGCACTATGTGGTGGTCTTCAGTATTATTTGGAATGGCAAAAAATTGGGCCAAATTGTTCATACGACCATCTGGGTACTTTGATTGAAACTCATTTTTATTTACAATGCCAATAGCGGTGTGTTGAACGGCATGATGGACTCGCTGCATAAGGCCACAAGCCCAGAAACATACGACTGCAATTTATGCGCCATCACTCATGGATTTTTCTCCACAAAAAAGCAGTGGTCTAAATTCCTTGAAACTGTGGATGTCGATGTGGAATTTTTGCACCGGGATGAATTGACAGGGATGAACCTGGAGGATGAGAATCTACCACTCATTCTGTCGCAGGACGGATCTGAATACATCACTGTCGCCGATGCAGGCCAAATCAATCAATTAAAATCAATTGATGATTTAATCGGGATTATTCAAAAATATCTGAGTTAATTTTAGTGAGCAATGATTTGGCAAATGATGCTATATCGAGCTCGATAATCCGAAGAATTAGCCATAATTCTACTTGACGAAGCGGCTATATCTGAGTAGGCTCATACAACAAATAATGAACAAATAAGGTTCTTATTCTAAATAAAGCAGGTCCACTTTCTTGATGGATAAATACATATTCACGACTGAGATTTAAGAATGCAAATGTTTAAAAAATTAAATATATCCAAAGCAATCGTTTTATAATATGAGTATCGATTCTACCCTGATTGGCTCCCTGCTTAAAACGATCGACAGTTTTCCTGATAAATGTGCGATAAAATCGTCTGGCTCCAGTATCAGCTATCGGGAATTAGGTGAGCAAGTGGAGCGCTTATCCAGTGCCATTACCAATCACGGATTTGTTTCTGATCAGCCAATAATTATCGTGATGAAACAGTCAATAGAAGCGATCGTTACATTACTTGGAATAAGTCGGAGCTGTAATTATTATGTGCCTGTTAACTACAGAAGTCCGGACGAGCGAATCGTGGGAATTGTAGAGCAATTAGATGCCAAACTAATTATTACGGACCGGGATTTTGAGGATGAGCGATTGCAATCTAAAGCGATAAAATACACAGACATTTGCTCAACTGAAGTAGATGGTGACGTGTCAGGACCTCTGCCAGGGCCAGACTCAATCGCCTATTGTATCTTCACATCTGGCACAACAGATAATCCAAAAGCTGTATTGTGTACGCATGCAAACGTCCTCTCCTTATTCAATTCTGTAAAAGACGAATTTAATTTTAGTGAAGATGATCATTGGACCTTATACCACTCAATAAGTTTTGGATTTTCTGTCTGGGAGATTTTCGGATCACTTTTAAACGCTGCTACGTTACATGTTCTCAGTGACGAATTAACTTTGGATCAAAATAAGTTGATTGATTATTTAAACGAGCAAGCAATTTCTGTTTTCTCCCTCACTCCATCTGTATTTGCTGTTTTTGAAAAGGCGAGTGCCACTAACAAGATCGACACTAAGCTGAAGCATATCTTTCTCAGCGGGGAAGCGACTAATGCCGGGGCTATTGACTCGTTTATCGACAGATATCCTGCACTCTCGATTGTAAATCAGTATGCATTGACCGAAACAAGCGGCGCAGTTTCGTATACTTATTTAAATAAAAAAACCCTGTCTGAGTTTGGTCATCATGTGATTGGGAAAGCGATACTTAATACACAAATTCATTTATTGGATGCGGACTTAAAACCAGTAGAGCAAGGTGCTCCCGGTGAAATCTGTGTCTCTGGTCCGGGTATCGCGCAGGGCTACTTGAATAACTCTGCACTGAACAGTACGAAATTCATTAGTTCGCCTTATATACCAGACAAACGACTCTATCGAACAGGGGATATGGGTATCGAAAAAGCCCCGGGCATTTTTATTTTTAATGGTCGAAATGATAATCAGATTAAATTGCGAGGGTTCCGCATAGAACTGGATGAAATAAAATCGCATCTACTCTCTCATCCTGCTGTTCAAGACGCTGAAGTTATTCCATTAAAGAATTTGCGCGGTGAGATAGAACTCGCAGCATATATAATAGAAGAATCGACCCGTTCTGACTCCGGCTCAATTAATATAGAAAAAAGCTCGACTGATTTATCCAATAATAGCGGTGAAGATTCATTGCTTAATGTTTCACAAGTGGAGGGGCACCTTGCCAGGAAAGTCCCGGATTATATGATTCCCCAGCATATAGTATTTATCAATGAATTCCCTCTGAATCAAAATGGTAAGCTCGATAAATCTCAATTACCGGCACCTGAGATTCAAAAAAGAGAGATTATTAATCCCACTTCGCACATGGAAATTAGCATACTGTCCACCTGGAAAGGTATATTGGGTCAGAAAGAGATCAGCCTGGATGATGACTTTTTCAAAATTGGCGGGGATTCCCTTAGCATGAGTCAACTCCACTTATCTCTTGATAATAAATCTAAGTTTGGCATTACCTTGCCTGAGCTATTGGACAATACAACAATCAGGTCGCAAGCCATATTACTTCATAATAAAAAACTTTCTGCATTAGGCGAAAATGATACCCTTCGTGCCATTCGAACCGAAGGATCTAAACCACCTCTGTTCCTGATTCATGGCGCGAGAGGATTTATGATCATCGCAGACGATTTTTTAGACATCGTTGATGATGATCAACCGATATACTGTTTTAACGCAAGAGGCTTTAAGGAAAATGAGAAACCCCATAACAACTTTCACGATATGGCGGTTGACTATTTAAAGGCCATAGAGTCCACGGTCGATGTTAAGGGCCCCTACTGTTTTATGTCTTTTTGCGCAGGGTCTATGGTTGCAGTTGAAATGGCTGACATTTTAATGAAGGCAGGTAAAAAAGTGGCTCCCATGATATTTATTGATCCAACCAATATGACCGTTCGGAAAGTTGACAATGCCCGACGAAAAAAAATTATTAAAACGAGGGCTTTAATTGATGAGCTCGAGGCTAAATATGCGTTATTCGTAGCCAACCAGGAATCGTCTCCTTTCCTGAAAGAACCCTTAATCGTGGGCGAGGAAATTATGAGTTCAGAATTCGATTATAATCTGTTGCTCTGCAAAAGTTACTTTAGACATTCAGACACCTGTTTTGTCCCTCGAAAAATTAAAGCAAAGGTTATTGTACTATTGCGCGAGGGCAAGCCAGAAGTTCCAGCCTGGCCCAAAATGTTTAAATCGTACCGGGAATTGGTCGTTCGGGGAGTTATATCACATGAAGACATATTTGATTTCTCCAGTCCCCTGATGAAGGAAGCGATACAGAAAGGTCTTCGCTTCGTTTATAAGGCATTATAAAAATAAGAATGTGACTCGGCTCGAATTCCTTCAAAAAGGCCTCGCTTGATACTCCATAACCTTGACTTCAGCTAAAGTATTGGTATTTGTAATTCTTCAGTTTTTATTAATTAAAACCATAAGCCCCTGGAAATACCATGCTTAGACTAAGAAAATACATTTCAGCCCTGCTGCTTTTCTCGGCCTTGTCTCTTTTTGCTCAGGATGAAAAGCCCGAAGACCCAAAAAAACTTACTGATGCTCTGAACAGATATTTGCTAGTAATTACCGCTCTGGAAAAAGAGCGCGATATACGAAGTTTAGCTGCAACAAAAAAATATTTTAATGAGCTTATTAATCTACAAAGCTATTATACCAAAAAGGGAGACCTCGATGGTGCTCTAGCCGTTCGAGCCAAAATAAAAGAGGTGAATATACAGATTAAAAACATTAAACTTGGGAAAAAGGCAACAGTAAAAGAATCCCAATGGATTTCGCAAGAAGCAAACTACACAGCCAGTTCTGTATTTGAAGATAAATATAAACCCCTGTCGTCACTTCTAAGCTTCGAAGGCAATTTGTATAACAAAAATGATTTTGCATTTTGTACAAATGTCGAAGCAAAACCCTATATCATTATCAGCCTGGGTAAATCCATGTTGATTGAGCGCATCGAAATCCAGAACCGTGTGAGGGGTTCACAAAAAGCAGCGAAGGGGTTGACCATCTGGGTCAGTTCTAGGAAATCCGCTAACTTTAAGAAGATCTGGAATACAGAAAATGTGAAGGGTAACTATAGGGCCAATTTCAAAACGGCAGTGAAGGCTAAATTCATTAAGATTGGTCTACCCAGTGGCGGCCAATTACACCTGGCGCACGTAAAGATATTTGGATGGTAAAAGGCTTATGAGAAAAATTATGCTGCGTTTAACATGTACTCTAATGCTTCTAATATCAGCACTTTTTGCCCAGGATAAGGAGCCTAAGAAGGACCCCAAAAAACTTAAGGATTCGGAAAACAAATATTTGAAGATCATAACTGTCATTAATTCCGACTACGATAAAAAAGTTCTTTCTGCAACTAAAACGTACTTAAATGAACTAAGTAAACTACAAGTCTTTTATACCAAGCAGGGCGATCTTGATAGTGCCGTAACCGTTAGAGCACGAATAAATGAGATTAAGATCCCTGAAAATAGTATTAAATCTGCAACTAAATCCATAGGAAAAGAAGCACAATGGATTTCTCAAAAGGCGACATATAAGACGAGTTCCGATTTAAGAAAATTTAAAGCGTTAGCTGCTCTATTATCTTATGAAGGCGAATTGCATGATGGCAATGATTTTGCATTCCATACTAAAGACAAAGACAAAAAGCCCCATATCATTATCGACCTGAAGAAACCCATGTTAATACAGCGAATAGAAATACAAAACAGAGTGCGGGGTTCAAAAGGCGATGCAAAAGGTTTGACCATTTGGTTGACGAAGCGAAAAGCCACACGCTATACGGAGATTTGGACCACTCAAGATGTGGAAGATGATTATACAATTATATTAAAAACACCAATAAAAGCCCAGTATATTAAAATTGGTAAAAGTTCTGCAGTCTTACGTTTAGCACATGTAAAAATATTCGGCTGGAAAAAGTAAAAGTTAAGCAATCTTATTACTCACAGATCCTTCAAGATACTTTCTAAATATCCAGGTTAGCTTTTCTCAGCAATAATTAAGCAGTGCGGTAATGGCGCGGGGTAATGCACAGTATCTAGCACTTTAAAACCGGCGGTTTCGAGTTGTTGTTTAAATTGCGGCATGGGTAATGACTGTCCGCTGTCGGCGGTAAGCATCATGTGAAGTGAAAACAATTCAGGTAGTACCGGCCCTTTTGTATCGGCCTTAGTAAATAAATCGCTGACCATTAATTTTCCCCCGGGCTCAAGACAAGAGGCAATTTTCTTCAAAATATCCAGGGTCTGTTCGCCTTCTGTACGATGCAGTACACCGGAAATTAAGACCGTATCGAAACCCGTGCCAAAGTCATCGGTAAACAGATTGCCTTCCAAAAAGCTTAAACGCGAAAGTGCGGGAGAATCAGCGCTGATCTCTTTGGCAACATTTAATACACCCGGCAGATCCATCACGGTTGAATGCAAGTCGGGAAACTTTTCCAATAGCAGTCGGGAATAAGTAGCTGGCCCGCCGCCGATATCGAGCATCTTCTTTTGCGTGCTGAGTTCGACCATGTTCACCAACATGCGAGCGACACCCATGGCACGCTGATGCATGCCCATAACAAATGTGCGAGTTGCTTCTTCGTCATCGCCTAGAAACTCCTCTGGCTCGCGAGTGGGTTTATTGCTCTTCATCGCCGATGACAAATTTCCCCAGGCATCGTAGCATTGAGCATTAAACATAATCGTAGCGCCCAGGTATTGTGGTTTTCCGGGAACAAGGAAGGTATCCTTTAGGT
>JABSQK010000120.1 GCA_013215875.1 Lentisphaeria bacterium | reverse complement strand
TACATGCTGGTAGAAATTGATAATACCCGTGAACGCATGCGCGATATGTCTGAATTCATGAAGGTTCTACAACAAGCATTTACCACATGGTACAATAGACGACATGACAGATTCGGAACCCTGTGGGCAGACCGCTTTAAGAGTGTGATACTCGATGAAAAGGATGCCCTGTGGAAATGCTCTAAATATGTCGCACTCAACCCGGTACGTGCTCAAATTGTTGAGGATCCAGCTGAGTATGCGTTTAGCAGCTGGGGGGAATGGCAACAACAAAAGTCACTGACATTCGCAGACACTTTTCATACCGCAATTCGTACAGCTCTAAATAAACCAAGATGGAGCATGGTCCAGGTAATGGATGCATTTAAGCGCGATATGGAACGAACGATGAGTTATGAGAATCCCAGTATCAGTGCATGGGAACATGCCGAGACAGACTGGGTTCCACAAGCCTATAAAGATGAATGTGATAAACGGCAGTCAAAGAAGGCAAAGGTCCTGGAGATACAGGGTAACTGCCAGGTGGATTACTGGACAAGGGGCTGCATCATAAGTTCGAGTCAGAAATTTATGAATGAGACAGTAGAAGAGTTATTTGATGAGGTGAAACGTAAGCATTTCGATATTCTAGTGGAGGGCGAAGAAGAGTTGCTGGCTTATAAGTGTGTGAAGAACTGGAAGTGAATGGGACGTTGATAATTCATAGAACTAATGTTGAAACTAGTAAGATGGGATGGTCGCCCGAGGATAGCGAATCAGTTCCAGTTGTTTGATGATTGATAAAACGCAATGATTAAATCGCCTCGTCTTTTTCCTCTTCAGCAGGGTTCTCTACCGCCGGGTAGATCTTAATATGGAGTTTGGACTCTTTTATTTCGATTTCGTTTATAGAGTCGAAATTCTTCTTAAACTCTGGTGAATTTGATTTTTGAGTTTCAATTTCATCCTGAATAGCCTGATTGATTCCCTCGGCAAAACTATTTAAAATTCCCTCCCCTATACTCGCCACCAGTGTTTTTTCTTTCAGGCGTACGTCTTCTATTTTTACTATAACTTCATCTTTTGTTAGTTTCAGATAAATATCTGCTTCGCAATTCAAGTATTTATCACCTTTTGGTATGCTGAACTCTGCAGTCATTTTATCCCCCTTCATTCGAATACGAAAATACTTTGTGATGTCTTCATCTGTATCTGTATCTGTATCTTCATCTAGCTCTTCCGGTGTAGTCTCTTCAGGATCATCTTCAAACGACTCGTTAAAATCTTTGGTCCATATCTCCTTACTGATAAGAATGTTTATTTCATTTTCATCCAGTGTGAATTCTACTGGTTTATTCTTGGCAAGATTTTCTCCAATATCTTTCATTTTCTTATTAATCGAGACTGATTCTTCTTTCGTCGGGGTATATTTTTCAACTATCGGTTTTTCGCTGAAGGTTTTTTTGTAACTGTTAATTACAAGAAAAATACAAATGATTGTAATGAAAATGAAGGTTAGAAAACTAATCCCTGCAATAATGAGGAATTTTTTACAGCCGCTATTTTTATCTTCTTCTGACATTATCCCTGTATCGCAGAAAAGTCCGCAATTTGTTTTACACTGTTTACCAGTTCCTGAACCAGCAACTGGCGATTTAAACGAATGGTGTCATCGTCATGATTGACCATAACATTATCAAAGAAAAGGCTAACCTTTTCTTTTAATGGACCAATCAATGACAATGCTTTAACATAATCAGAATCATTTAGATAGCCAGTAATTTCAGTGCGCGCCTGGCTTACTGCAGTATAAAGGTCTTGCTCACAGCTGTCAGTAAATTTTTCCGGATCTATGGAGCCACTTACCAGTTCTTTCAATATATTGTTTGTTCGTTTAAATGTGGCTGCTACATCTGCAAAATCATCGCGTTGTCTAAATTCTTCCAACGCATCAACGCGCCTGGCAAAATCGCAAATATCAAACCATGGAGTTGTTGCCTGAGCAACTGCATCGATACTATCATAGCTAAAGCCTCCAGGAATATCACTGCGTGGGTTATCCTTAAGTAATCCATTCATACGGGTCAGACAAAAGTCTAAAATGGCCTCGAGCTGTTCATCTTTGTTTATCTCCGGTAACTTATCGGCCAAAATGCCTAAAGACTTTTCAAGTATACTTTTCAGGTCGAGTTTAAATTCTTTTTCCAAAATGATAATAATACTGGTAATGCATGCGCGACGGAGGCCAAATGGATCTGCAGAGCCACTCGGCAACTTACTGGCTGAGCTAATGCCAACAAGCGAATCGATTCTATCCGCAAGTCCTGCAACTGCAGCTTCT